>JAQUQR010000004.1 GCA_028715985.1 Methanocellales archaeon | reverse complement strand
TCATCCGAGGCATACTTTACCACGTGCACTTCCGTCGTATATGCCTGAACGGGCATCACTAAAATCACCATTGCAATGCATACCAACAGCATTGCCAGTATCGTCCCTTTCCCAATTTTCATCGCATCTCTTTTTATCAGCTTCTTCACTTCCAATCCGATATGCAGATAGACACCATTCAATATAAATGATTTTCTGTTATGAATGATTGTACCGCTAGGCAGGTATACACCCTATGTTATATATACACATGCATACTTCTGTATATGGACGAATTCTGATGGCTATGGCTATGGTCACAAAATCATGAATAAAAATTAGGATTAAAAATTACCTGAGAGAAAGTTATAGATGCATTTCAAGATTTTTCAAGAAGTTTGTAGCTATTTAAAGAAGAGGCCCATAACCTTCCGTGGAACATAATAAAACAAAGATCATATTTTCCGAGCTTAAACCAAAAATTTTTTCTTCCAAAAAAAAAATTCCGTTATGTTAAATATAAAATGTTAAATGAAAATGCAAAATTACTACTTAAAAATTTAGAACAATCAGATACACATTAAATGTTATATAGTCGGTGGGTTCTATGGAAAATGTCGTGAGGGTATCAATATTTACAAGAATGCCAGAACGACACAAAAACAAATGCCTGAATTGTGCAGAAATATAAAATAAAGAAAAGATTCTAAAATGTAAAGACGGATAATGCAATATTTAATTTAAGAAAAAGGGGCTGTGGGCTCAAAACTGGTCCCGTCAGCGCATTTAGGGAGACAATGGATGTCAAAAGAAAAGAAGATGAATGAAAACGATTAGGTCCTTAAAATGAAAGTGATAAATGTCAGAGTTATTCCTAATGCAAAGAAAAATGATGTTTCCGAAGAGTTGGGGCAACTTAAGGTACGTATAAAGGCTCCGGCAATTGACAATAAGGCGAATAAAGCTTTAATCGGAGTCTTAGCAGAATTTTTTAATGTGAAGAAATGTGATGTCAAAATAATCAGAGGTGAAAAATCGAGGGAGAAGGTTATTGAAGTGGATACGGATGGATGATGATTGCAAATGCTAACAGATATCTCGTATGGGTTCTGAAAATCTAGTCTAGTCTATAAGCCAGATCATATAAAAATGATATTCAATAGTTCGGAAATTAGGGTCTAATAATGAGAAATTTCAAAAAGATTGCATTCACAATTCTTGGGTCCGCATGTACAGTATTAGGATTGATAGGCATCATTGTTCCACTTTTGCCAACAACACCTCTTCTTTTATTGGCTGCCTTTTTCTATGGCAAAAGCTCCCATAGGCTACAACAATGGTTATTCAATAATAGGGTCTTTGGCTCATATTTGACAAATTATGTGGAAGGGAGAGGTATTTCAAGAAGGAATAAGATATACACATTGACATTTCTATGGCTGGCAATAGGTTACTCCATATTCTTTATCATATCAAACTTCTTAATCCGGGCATTATTATTTCTAATCGCGATTTGTGTTACCCTCCATATCCTCACAATAAAAACAATAAATTCAAAAATCAACCCATAATTCTCCTGAAGACGTCATTATACACCTAATCTAATGTAAAAATGAGTAAGAATCCCTTCCATTTGATAATTTATGAAAACATATACCTATCTAAAAGTAAAACTGACCTAACCCAAGACCCTTTTAGCATAGGGGATCTTTCTGATTAAATCGCTAAGTACGAAGCATGTAGGAACACCGATTAATGAAACAAAGAAGAATTTCAAGGCTGTCGGTATTGTAGTGTATAAGAATGGGATCGTTATCGAGACTATAACTAATTGATGAAGGATGTATACTGCATAGAAATTAGGGGACATCCATTTAATCAATCTTCCCTGTGTGTCAAATCTGTTCTTGAAAATATATGCTAAACTAATAATAATGCTCAAACAGGCAATTGATTCCCATGTTGAGGTCATTAAAGATTGCCAAGAAAACGTACCTAAAGCAATATCAAGATCATAACCCATAATAACGCCCAAAACAATAATCATAATCGGCAAAGAAATTATTGATAAAAGAGCAACTGTTTTCCATGGTTTTGGGTTTGATAAATGCTCAAACCACCTCCCCCTGTATGCCAATATCCCCACCCAGAAACAGAATATGTAATGAGTAAAATGTCCTAACTGGAAACTATTCAGTACTTCAACCCCAACAGGATACCATATCCTTACAAAGAATGTTCCTAATGCAATTGCTATAATGCTTCCCGTAACTGCTGCATTTGTTGGAAAAGTATTCTTAAAAGGACTAAATGAATAACTGGAAATGAACCTGTAAAAAACATATACTGTCGAAAAAATCAGCAAAGCCTCTACAAACCAGAGAGGTCCAGTTTCCCAAGTAGAAATCGGGTGTTGAAGTCGATAGGTAATTATTCCAAACAAAGATGCTTCTCTTCCTCTGGCGAAATTTAACACAACGTAATCAATAATGGGAACAATTAAAGTGGTGTAAACCAAGAGAGGTATACCTAAACGTATTAATCGGTCTTTCAAGAATATTTTTGGTCCTTTTCTATCATATGATCTTGGAACAAAATATCCGGAAAGAAGATAAAAGAATGATAAGACATAGCTTTGATTGATAGCATTAAATAATAAAAAGATAATGGGGCTGATTTCATCAGTTGGTGTTTCCTTAAGTGGCCAGCCACCTGAACCCCCATAGGCGACAGCAACATGGTGAAGAACAATCATAACAATTAAAAAAAGCCTGATATTATCCATATAAAGAATTCTTCCTGATTTAGAGGATACATTCTCAGGCAAGCTCAAAACACCCTAGATATATCAAAAAAAGTTATAATTATATAAATTCTTCGACAAGAAATAAAAATTAAGGATTCTGGATTTATTGAATCGTTGAGTTTTTCTAAATCTCGTCGGCAATGCTACAAATACAATAAAGCATCCTAGATTCGATCGAACAGGATTAACAAGCTTTTTTAACCTTGAAAAGCGACTTAGAACAATGGTACTCTTGACTCATCCGGCATTTGACATAAAAGGCGCAGAGAGCGATGAACTCTCTGGCAAGAAAATAGTTCTAGGTATCACGGGTAGCATAGCTGCCGTCGAGACTGTCAAGCTGGCACGAGAGCTGATGAGATTTGGCGCAGATGTTCATGCAGTGATGTCTCCTTCTGCTGAAAAAATCATACACCCACACGCACTTCAATACGCAACCGGGCATGAAGTGATTACTGAGCTTACAGGCAAGATCGAGCACGTTGAGCTGTGTGGATGCCGGGAGGATAAAGCAGATCTGTTGTTGATCGCCCCTTGCACGGCGAATACCATCGGAAAGATCGCAGCTGGGATCGATGATACCTCTGTAACGACCTTTGCCACCACCGCACTTGGGTCTGGCATGCCGATCGTCATAGCTCCTGCCATGCATAGTTCGATGTATTCACATCCGATAGTCATGAAAAATATCCGGCATCTAAAAGAATTAGGAATAGTGTTCATGAATCCAAGGATGGAAGAGGGGAGCGCGAAGCTCGCTAGCATCGAGGACATCGTCCTATGTGTGTTACGAGTTCTCGACAGAAACGAATTGAAGGGGAAAAAGGTATTGATAACAGCAGGAGGGACGGCAGAATCCATCGATCCGATCCGGATACTAACGAGTCGTAGCTCTGGAAAGACCGGACTGGAACTGGCGAGAGAGGCATACATAAGGGGGGCAGATGTCAAATTGGTGCAGAGAGGGCACAGCCCCTATTCAGAGATCGAAAGCACCTATGTCGAGAGCGCTCAACAAATGACGGATGCGGTGCTTAACGAGTTGAGAAATGGTTTTGATGTGCTAATATGCCCTGCCGCCATATCAGACTATACAGTCGATAAGCACCCTGACAAAGCCTCCTTTGGCAAGGAGCAGACGTTATCGTTGAAGCCTGTTCCTAAGATGATAGAGTTGGTAAGGAAAAACCACCCTGATTTGACAATAATCGGCTTCAAAGCAGAGACGAATGTTTCCGTGAAAGAGTTGATCTCAAGAGCGAGATCGATGATGGATGAATACAAGCTGGACCTGGTGGTAGCAAACGACGTCGGTAAGGGCGGTATAGGTGAAGATGAGAATGAGGTATACATCCTTAGTAATGAGATCATGCATGTCAAGGGTTCAAAGAGTGACATAGCCAAGAAGGTCATAGATGCATTGGTCGAGGTGTTATGAGATCAAAGGCATACGCACCAGCACACATAACTGGCTTTTTTGAAATCTGCGAGCACTCAGATCAGAGACAAATGGGGTCCAAGGGTTGCGGATTTACCCTGCAGGCAGGAGTGGCCACGGAGGTTTTAGTAGAAGAGGGTGAGGGCATATCCGTAATTATAAATGGAGCCAAGGCAGATGCGCCCACCACTCGATCCGTCGTGAGGAGATTGGCCAGTGGATATTTCGTCGAAGTGCGCAGTAAGATAGAGGTGCCAATTGGTTGCGGCTTCGGCGCCAGCGGAGCCGGAGCATTGAGCACAGCACTTGCTCTGAGCAATGCACTGTCCCTTGATCTGAGCTATAATGGCGCTGCAGAGGTTGCTCATGTGGCAGAAATCGAGAATAAGACAGGCCTGGGAGACGTGATAGCTCAAACGCATGGCGGGATTATAATTCGAAGGAAGCCCGGAGCGCCCGGCATTGGTGAGGTGGACAGGGTTCCAGTCAGCGATGTCGAGGTCAATCACGTCGTGCTGGGCGAGATTTCGACGAAAGATGTGCTAGAGGATGAAAAGCTGAAAGGACGGATCAACCGGGCTGGGAGAATTGCTCTAAAAGGCCTTCTTAAACGCCCAACGATCCAAAATTTCATGCAATTGTCCAATCAATTCGCCATCGATACGGGTCTCATGAGCGATGCTGTAGCAGACATCATAGAGTCAGTTAAATCCGGCGGCGGGATGGCAAGCATGGCTATGCTCGGAGAGGTCGTCTTTGCGATAGGGGGTTATGATTCACTGAAGGACTTCGGACCCGTTCGCACATACAAGATATCCCATGGCGGGGCTCGATTGTTATGATACCAAAGGATCATCCCCGCTATGTATCATTGATGACCAGGGAAAAGCTCGTGAGAGGATATGAGTCTGGCATCGTCTGTACGCAAGGTTTAATAGCCCATGGCAGGGGCGAGGCATTTGATTACCTGATAGGAGAGAAAACCACCGAGGCTGCGATGCATGCGACGAGGGCTGCCGTTGCAACGTTGTTGATGGCGACGCACCCCATCATATCTGTGAACGGTAACACAGCTGCACTGGTACCAGATGATATCGTGCGTTTAAGTGAAAGTATAGGTGCACCTCTGGAGGTGAACCTGTTTCATCGCACTGAAGAGCGCATTGACAAGATAATAGCTCATCTAAAGGCACATGGAGCGACAAACGTACTGGGAAAGAAGGCCGATTCAAGCATACCAGGCATAATGCACGAAAGAGGAAAGGTGGAAAAAAAAGGGATTTATGGAGCGGATGCAGTGCTCGTGGCCTTGGAGGATGGGGATAGGTGTGAAGCTCTGGTGCACATGGGTAAAACCGTCATAGCGATAGACCTGAACCCATTGAGTAGAACCTCCAGAACGGCCACTATAACAGTGGTGGACAATGTGGTCAGAGCAATACCGAATATGGTGAAGTTGTCCGAAGAATTAAGATACATGAATAAAAAAGAGATGAAAGAGATGATAGATGGATTCGATAATGAACTAAACTTACAGGGTTGGGATCAAACATGATAATTAAAAGGCTTTCTGAGTTGAGCGACACTGAAATTGAGCGGTTATTGCATAGAGAGATTGCTCTGCAAAAGCCGATGGAAAGCGTAAAGAGCATTCTGGCAGATGTACGAGAAAAAGGCGATGCGGCCCTGATCAAGTACACCAAGGAGTTCGACGGGGTTGAACTTAAAGGGCTGGAGGTCACAGAGGAGGAGATGCAAGAGGCAGAAAGGTCTCTGGACAAAGAACTCATCAGATATCTGGAGAGCGCGTCGATAAACATTGCAGCCTTCCATGGAGGACAGTTGAAAGAGGATCTGTGGCTGTCAGAATTTGCACCAGGAATGTTGTTAGGTCAAAAGACTGAACCCTTGGAGTGTGTAGGTGCATATGTGCCCGGTGGTTTGGCATCTTACCCCTCGACGGCTTTGATGACCGTCATTCCCGCAAAGGTAGCGGGTGTGGAAGATGTGATAGTATGCACTCCGCCCAAGCCAGACGGAAAGATAGACCCACTCACACTGGTGGCCACAAACATCGCCGGGGCAGACAGCGTATATAAGGTGGGTGGCGCTCAGTCCATAGCTGCGATGGCCTATGGCACAGAGACGATACCAAAGGTTGACAAGATCGTTGGCCCCGGAAACGTCTACGTAACCGCTGCCAAAATGCTGGTGCGTAACGAGGTTGAGATAGATTTTCCTGCTGGTCCCAGCGAGGTCATGATCCTTGCGGATCAACCTCTGAACAAAAGGGCGTCGATCATCGCATCAGATATGATCGCACAGGCTGAGCACGATCCCATGTCCCTTTCCGTCCTGATCACGACCTCAGATGAACTAGCGAAAGCTGTGAGCAGCGAGTTGAAAGTGCAAGGGAAAAAAGAGCAGCGAAAGGACATCATAGCAAAAGCACTAGAGCGTAGCGCCATTCTGACTGTGAGCGATCTAGAGGAGGGGATCGAATTCGTCAACAAATTCGCTCCAGAGCATTTGGAGCTGATGACCTCAGATGCCCTGAGCGTGTTGAAGAAGATCAAACATGCCGGCTCGATCTTCATCGGTGAATACTCCCCGGTAGCAGGAGGCGATTATGCGTATGGGACGAATCACGTTCTACCCACAGGAGGGTATGCCAGAGTGCTTTCCGGTCTGAACGTGGACCACTTCACGAAGAAGACGAGCATCCAGATTCTCAGTAAGGAAGGATTGAGCAGTGTAAAAGAGGACATAATAGCGCTTGCCAGGGCAGAGGGGCTTGAAGCCCATGCGGATTCGATCAGGAAGAGGTTTGAGGAGTGATGGAATAGAGAAAAAGCCCAGCCAATAAATATCAATCTGCATTGAATCGAAGCATGAGTATACTTCAAGATTTTAGTATGCTATCGTCTCCTAGTATTCTTGTCATATCCTAGGTCATCGCTTGGGAATTAAATGATAATATAAGAGAAATTAACAAAATCGTCATAGTCTCCCATTGCGTGATGCTTCCGCATGCTTCGAATATAGAAGGTAAGGTCAGTTTTTTTGCCTATATCAGAGTCGTCAATTCTCCATTTGAAATGATTGTCCTTCTGCCATTTTTCACACATACTACAACCCTTCTGAATTGCAAATTCTATTTCTCCCCCCTCTTTATCAGACGCAGTGATTATAAACTCGACCTCGTCACCGGGCCTTAACACCTTTTCCGTTAGAGTGACTGGAACCATCCTTAATACCTTCTTTGCCAGAGTGAATTGCACTATAGGCCCAGGCAACAAAAGCGATCCTAAACTATCCTGAGCTGACTCGATTTGCGGGAAATGGGCCCTGCTGCGATATTTTACAATGAGTGACCTAATCTCCCCACAAATGCCCAGGACCAGATTTTGTTGGAAAAGTAATAACTCCCGGGCATCTCGAAAATCTCGCAATTGGTCAAAATATACACCCAGAGTTCCTAAATCGAAGAAGACGTTTTTGAATAATGGCTCCCAGTTCTCCTCGATTATCTTCTGCAAATCATAAAAATCGGCGTAATAAAGAAGGCGCTCTTCCACAGGTCCAGCACGTTGCCTCTCTTCTTCCATTCGGGATTTCCATTGGTTAACCCGATCGTCTGTTGCTCCCAAGTGGCAAATCCATTCTTCACCGAATTTAGCTTGCAGGGTATACTGAATAAAATCGCGTAGGGCATTTTCAGTATCCAGCAAAGACTGCTTTATATCCATTATAGCACGTCCTTTCCTTACAAAATTTAGGATAAATGCTCTTTTTCAAAGGTTTTCTATAGGACGTAAAATACTTAACCTGTAGATTATTGAAGCTTTCGATTCTATAGATTCGTCTTTTCGTGTGTTTAGAACTTTGAGGAGATGAGATAAGATTAGACTTTTAAACCTGGACGTAACTATCTAAGAGAGCAAAAATAATCGAGTGATTAGATGCTACGAACACATTACTCCAGAGAGATAACGCCAGACGATGATGGTAAGAAGGTAGTCATAGCAGGGTGGGTCCATGAGACAAGGGATCTCGGCGGGATCACATTCCTCGTTCTCAGGGATAGGGAAGGATTAGTGCAAGTAACGCTACCCAAAGGCAAGGTAGATGAAAAATTATTCAACATAGTCCGAGGCATTTCCAGAGAATCTGTGGTTTTGATATCTGGCTTCGTCAAAAGAGAGGACAAGGCACCCAACGGCTATGAGATCATCCCAAGTGATGTCCAGGTGCTGAACAAGGCAGATTCTCCGCTCCCATTGGACGTTACAGGAAAAGTGAGCGCTGATTTGGATACGAGATTGGACTCCAGATTCATGGACATCAGGCGGCAAAGCACACAGGCGATATTCGTAATCCGTCACCATGTATTAAAGACGATTCGAGCTTTCTTGGATAACAGCGGCTTTAAAGAGATACATACGCCCAAGATCGTTGCCACAGCCACAGAGGGGGGCACTGAGCTGTTTCCGATCACGTATTTCGAGCGGGAGGCATTTCTCAGCCAAAGCCCACAACTATATAAACAGATCATGATGTCGGCCGGATTGGACAGGGTCTATGAAATCGGACCGATATTCAGAGCGGAAGAGCATGACACCACCAAACATCTGAACGAGGTCAGTTCTATTGACATAGAGGCTTCCTTTGTCACCCACGAAGATGTGATGTCTATCTTAGAACTCCTGGTTGAGAGCGTATATTCAGACGTGATCAAGAGTTGCAAAAATGAGCTTGACATTCTGGGCCTGCAGCTCAGGGCTCCAAAGGCACCCTTCAAGCGATTGCCCTATGAGGAGGCGATAGATATTGGAGATATGGAATGGGGAGATGACCTGGATACGGCAACAGAAAAGGCTATTGGAGAGAAGATGGGCAAGCATTACTTCATAGTGGATTGGCCCACCGAGATCAAGCCCTATTACACAGAGCCCTATGAAGATCGCCCGGAGATATGCAAAGCGTTTGATCTGATGCATCCCAGAATGGAGCTCTCCTCAGGAGCACAGAGGATACATTCCCCCGACCTGCTCCTGAGAAGGATCGAGGCACAAGGGCTGAATCCAGAAGGATTTGAATTTTACCTGAGGGCTTTCAAATTCGGAATGCCGCCCCATGCAGGATGGGGGCTGGGGCTGGAGCGATTGCTGATGACGATGCTCGACCTCAGCAATATTCGGGAGGTCGTCTTGTTCCCAAGAGACCAGCATAGGCTATCGCCCTAGTTTACTGTAGAATTTGTAGGTTGGTGGTTTCAAAAAGACTGCTAAACTTATGGAACTAAAGCCATCACCCAATGCATTTTAAAAAGATCCGCTAAAAGCTAAATAGATAATTTCAATAGATAACTAGCCAATATCATGTCTCAATAGATAACTCCTAAATGGAAGGATATACGACATTTATGTCACATATGAACGAATTATCAAAATAGCTGCGGGGATACAAGAGATGAGCAAATCAATACCTCATACTGAGTTATGTGATCTCTTGAATGAGTGTGATAATATAGCAACAAAGGCAACTATACGTTATTTGAAGATACATAATTTAACTTATTTGAAAGATCGTTTGATTTATGAATATTCTGCAGATTTTGGAGTAATCAGACCGCTTCGGGACGTTTGGATAAAATTATTGGATTTTGATTCTTTTAAATTTGTGGAATTTTATGAAGGTATTTACCGTTTTCGTAAAGTTCCACGCTATGAGGACATCTATATAACGGCTCTTATATCGATAGCATCTGGAATTATTGCAAATGCATTTTGCGAAACATACAAAGCTTGGCGAAGAAAAAACAAAATAAATGAAAAAACGCATGAGAAATTCTCAAACTCTAGCGGTATACTTTTTGAATATCTGACCAAAATTTATGCTATAAGAGAGGCACATTTTCATAGTAAAATCTCATATGAAAAGTTTAATGAAATCAAAGATTTTTTGAGGAGAGAAATCATTATAGGCGAAGTAAAAGAATCAGATACTAACACTGAAAAAGAATTTACAGATTTGTGGAACAAATTTGTCCAAAATCACTCATTACAACCATTAGACCAGTCAATCGATGAGATAAAAGATATAGTTAAATCAGAGTATGAAAGTCAAAGTAATTCTCCCCTTTATCAGAGAAAAAGTAAATCTTATCCAGCGAATGGAATCCTCCTGCATGCAACCGCAGCATCTCCCGGTGTTGTTTATGGTATGATAAAAATTATCAATTCTATTGAGGATTTAGATAAAACTCTTGACGGAGATATTGGGGTACTTAAGTATGCCACACCAGAAATGATTCCCTGCATTAAACGATGTATCGGGATCATAGGACTACAGGAATGTGGGGGCTTTACAGGACATTTGGCGATAGTAAGCAGGTCGTTAGGTATTCCTTGCGTAGTTTGTTGTGACTACAATAAATTTGCTGATGGTCAAATTGTTTGTTTAGATGGTAATAAAGGGGATATTCAAATTATATTAAACATTGAAGAAATTAAAAAATTCTTCAATGAGTATATACCCCCCCTTAATCGGCGTATTTCGCCTAACTAATTATATATAAACCCACTCATAGGGGGTTCTTATCATTGTTCTACTATCCAATCATCGACTTGGGTTGATGTTCTTTTTTACTTTCTGAACCACAAATGACCTCTTCATCAAGATTAAAAAATACCCGACAATAATTAAGATACTACTGCAATTAAAATCCATTATAACAACCATAAAATATATATGCTCTTTGGTTGATTATTATATAGAGGGATGGGGCTAGCCTTGCATATAAAAGATATCGATCTCAGGAATTTTAAGTCTTTTGGAAAAAGGGTGAAGATTTCCTTTTTCGATGATTTCACGACCATATCTGGGCCCAATGGCAGCGGAAAGTCGAACATCATCGATGCCATCCTTTTCGTACTGGGTTTATCCTCTTCCAAAATGATGAGGGCTGAAAGGCTGACAGACCTCATATACAATGTTAACGGGAAAAACCCAGACCATGCGGAAGTGACCATCAATTTTGATAATGCTGACAGGGAATTCCCCCTCGACCAGGATGTGGTCAAAGTAAAGAGGAGGATTCAGCGGACCGAAGCAGGCTATTACAGCAACTATTATCTTAACGACAGGCCGTGCAGCCTAAGCGAGCTTCGGACATATCTCTCCAAGTCCAAGATATTCCCGGAAGGTTATAATGTGGTCGTGCAAGGGGACATCACCAGGACCATTAGCATGAGCCCCACAGAGCGGAGAAAGGTCATAGATGAGATCGCAGGTGTCGCAGAATTCGATGAGAAAAAAGAGCGATCCTTAAAAGAGCTTGAAACCGTTAGAGAGCGCATAGATCACGCTGAGATCCTCCTCTCTGAGGTGAACTCCAGACTGGAGCAATTGTCTGGTGAAAGGGAGCAGGCACTCAAATATCAAGCGCTTCGGAACGAAAAACATCGCTATGAAGCTTTCACTCTACTGGCAAAAAGGGAAAGCGTTAGCGGAAAGCTGAAAAAAGTCATCAAAGAGCTGCAAATCCAAAATTCGAGGAAAGACGGCTTGGTAGGCGAGATAACTGGTATCCGAGCTAGGATATCGGAGCTGGAGGAAAAATTAGGCACTTTAAACGAACAAATCCTGATGAAAGGGGAGGACGAACAGATCAAGATAAAAGAGGGTATCATGGACCTCCAGGGCAAGATCGCTTTCTGCAAGAATGCCATCGAATTTTCCCAAAACGAAATAGAAGAGCTTGAGAAGGAGCGAAGGGGAACGTTCATCGAGATAGATAGGACGCAACACAAGATAGAAGGGCTGACAGCCCAAGCGGGAGAAGAGGAGGTCCGAAAGGGGAGCTTGCTCGCAGAGATGAGCGATAGAAAAGAAGCATTATCCATAATTCAGGCTAAAATCGCAAAGGTGGATGCAAAATTTGCCGGCACACGCGATAGCCTCGTAGAGTTCAAAAAGCAGATAGAACAAAAGAGGGATGATAAAAACGAATTGCTCCGAGCGAAGGATCGATTGCTCGATGAGATGAGGCGAAATGATGCCGAGGTGAGCAGGGCCGAGAGAGAGATATCGAACGCCAGGGAGCGCATTTATCAAGCTGAGAGCGAAATTAGGCAAATCCACGAAGAGCTCAGAGAGCTTGAAAAGGAGCTTAAAAAGAAGTCAGATTACAAAAAAGATCTGGAAGGCAAAAAATTCGATCTGAAAAGAGAATTGAGCGAAGCAGAAAACAAATTATGGAATCTCCAGCAGGAATATGCCAAGATAGAAGCGAGAGTAAAAGCGGCAGAAGAGACGAGATATTACCATGCGGTTGAAAGAATTTTAAGCGCGAAAAAAGATCGCATGCTGTCAGGCATCTATGGAACGATCGCTGAACTGGGCAAAGTCGACGAAAAATATGCGTTAGCATTGGAGATCGCAGCTGGGAGCAGAATGCAGTGCATAGTCGTCAGCACGGATGAAGATGCCACGCGTGCTATCGAGTTTTTGAAGGCGGATGGTTCGGGCCGAGCGACCTTCCTGCCGCTGAACAAAATGCAAAAACCCAGGCTGCTGGAAGAGGTCAAAGAAAAAGGCGTAATCGATTATGCGATAAATCTTGTGGAATACGACCCCCAATTCAATGCAGCATTCAGCTATGTTTTTGGAGATACGCTCGTGGTTAGCGATCTGGATGCAGCAAGAGAACTGATGCCCAGAAGGATGGTGACAATTGAGGGGGATTTGATCGAAAAGAGCGGTGCGATGACCGGCGGCACGGCTCCGAAATCGAGGTTCAAGTTCGTTGCAACAGAGGAGGACAAGCTAAGAGAGCTGGCGGAACAGATAACCATCTATGAATCTAAGCGGCAAAAATGCATTGAGGACATGGATGCCATCGAAAGCCAAATATCCTCCACCATCAGGGGCACAACAGACATAGATACCGAAATCGCTGGAAAGAAAAGGATGTTGGCGGATCGAGAGGAGTTAAAAGATCGATATAACGAATTAATCAAGATAAAAGAGGATGAAATAGGGAGCATATCCACAGCGAGAAAAAGATTGGGAGATGAGATAGCATCTATAGAGCTTTCGATCGCGGAAGCTGATGACAAAATTTCCGCTCTTGGAAGCGAAATCGAAGGGCTGGAAGCTGAACTCGCGGGATCAGAGATACCATCGCTAGCAAATGAGTCCGATAGAATGGAGTCTGAGATCAGACGGTTGGAGGACAGGGCACGTGAGATAGATGTCAGAATGAATGCGCTGCACATAGAAAGGGACTTCTGTGCATCAAGAGTAGAGGAGCACAAGGAGAGGCTGGGTTCGCTAGAGGAAAGAAAGGGCCTGCTAAACACCAAGATAAAAGGGAACGGGGACCAAATCGTTGGGCTTGAGAAGGACCTAGAGATCGGGGAAGACAGAAAGAATGAACTGGAAACCGAATTGGCTGATCTGCGTGAAATTAGAGACGAATTATTGAGCGAGCAGGTTAAGGCTGAGACTGAGAAGGGCGATGTCCAGAGGAATATAGATTTGGTGGATGTGAAGATGGGATCTCTCGAAGCCACCAGGGAGGAATTGCAGGTACAGTTCAACGATATAGACAGGGAGATCATTTCCGCAGGAATACAAGATGCAAAAGATATCCCATCGAGCAATTCCATCAAAGAAAAAATTGTGAGCTTGGAAAGCGAGATGGCAGCATTAGAGCCGGTAAACATGCGTGCCATAGAGGAATATGAACAGGTTCAAGATCGTCAGCAGGACCTCCAACAAAAGAGAGATGTGTTGTTCGAGGAGCGAAATGAGCTCCTCAACAGGATAAAGCAATATGAACAGATGAAGAAAGACACATTCATGGAGAATTTTCTGGCAATCAACGCGCACTTTAAGGATGTGTTCGCTCGACTATCGGATGGAGAAGGGGAACTGATACTTGAGAACTGGGAGGATCCATTCGCAGGAGGGTTATCCATCAAGGCTGAGCCGTCTGGTAAGGCAATACATCACATGGAGGCTTTGTCCGGAGGAGAGAAGAGCTTGACTGCACTAGCATTCATTTTAGCGATACAAAAACACAGACCTTCCCCATTCTATGTGTTTGATGAAATCGACATGTATCTGGATGGCTCTAATGCGGAAAGGGTCGCGAAAGTGATAAAGGATGCCTCGAAAGACGGGCAGTTCATAGTCGTGTCACTAAGAAAACCGATGATAGAATCCGCAGATAGAACCATAGGCGTAACGATGCAGGAAGATAATGTCTCCAGCATAACAGGCGTGATGTTGAATTGACGGATAGATAGATGGATGAATAGATAGATAGAGATGGATACGATAGAGCCAGTTGAGATCTTGGTGGAGCTTGCTTCTAAAGGCGAGATCGACCCTTGGAACATCGACATAATAGATGTAACGGATAAGTTTCTCAAAAAATTAGAGGAGCTCAAACAGCTGGATCTCAGAGTATCTGGCAGGACCCTCCTCTACGCTTCAATGCTCTTGCGCATGAAATCAGAAGTACTGGTAGACAAAAAGCAAGAGGAAGAGGAGTTTGAGTGGGAACTATTTGGCTTCCAACCCGAGTACTTTCAGACGGATGAATACCCCTCCTTACACCCGAGGATAAGGAGAGAATCCAAGAGACCTGTGACACTTAGTGAGTTAATAGACGAATTGAAAAAGGCAATGGATCGAAAGGAGCGAAGCAATAAGAGGCGGCTTATAAAAGTGGAGTGCATGCCTACCCCGGAAGATGTGCTCAAGATCGCGCATGAAGAGGATATCGAGGGCATGATACAAACGATAGGGAGCAAGCTGAGTAAAAAATTCCAAAAGCAAGATCGTGTCATGTTCGATGAACTGATTGAAGAGAGGACGCCTTCATGCATCATCCGAACATACGTTCCATTGCTGTTCATGGCAGACAGAAAGCAAATCTGGTTAGAGCAAAAAGAGCTGTTTGGCGATCTGTACGTTAAATGTAGACATGAATGATAAAAAAATTCTGGAGGCAGCCCTTTTCGCTACAGGCAGGGCACTATCTACGGCTGAATTGGCTGAACTTATCGGCCGTTCATCGGGAGAAGTCTCCAGCATAATGCAAGCCCTCATCGAAGAATATAAAGCCCGGGATACTGCGCTTGAGCTGATCAAGATCAATGATAAATATCTGATACAGATCAAGCAGAAATATGCAGAAAGTGTGGAGAAGATAGCACCCAAGGATCTCAGCACACCTGTACTCAGAACACTGTCAGTGATAGCCTACCACCAGCCAATCACACAATCAGATGTCGTTGGCATCAGAGGTAATAAGGCCTATTCCCACATCTCAGAGTTGGAAGAGAGGGGATTGATCGTTAGCACCAAAAAAGGTAGAACGAATGTGATCAGCACCACGGATGCATTCCTGGAGTACTTTGAATTGAACGCAAACTTTCCAGAAACGATCAAAAAGAGGTTTGAAGCTAAAATCTCCTCCCCTTGACCTTCTTCAGATCGAACTCAGCCGTCTTGGCCACATGCATCACCGCAAACGTTCCCGCTTGAATGGGATCTGTCACAACCAGATCCACTGCATCTGGCACGCTCCCAGCCATGTTGAGTGCTATGACTGGAATGCCTGCCTCACGTAACTTCTCAACCTCTTTGGTAATTCTTCCACCCATCAACGAGCCTGCTAAAATGAGTATTTCCGCCCTAGGGAGGCGTGATACAGCTGCTACCGAATCCGCCAAAGAATCCTCCCCCACAAGAGGGATGGTGTCGATGCTTATTCTTTCGCCCCGAATATTGTGTCGATCCGCCTCATTGATAGCACCCATAGCTACTTGTGCGACTTGTGCTCCACCGCCAACGATTATAACGCGGGAGCCGTAGATGTCACTGAAAGATGGCGGTGTGGCAACCTCTAGCACAGAAGCCAATGAATTCAGATCAGAGATGAGTGGAGCCACTTCCTCAACATCGATCTCCATGTATATCAAGGCATTTCCTTTATGCTTGCCCCGTTCGATGATAAACAACTGAACATACTTGATATTGCCATTGTGCTTGGCTACAGTGCCGGATACGTCTCTTAATACGCCAGGTTCATCCTTGCAAATCAGACTGATGACTTCCATATTGACTACCATTATTTATCATTCACTACCATTATCACTTAACCTTATAAATGTTTGACGAGAATAATTTTTCTCCGGAGATTGGATGCATTTTGGCTTAAGACAATAAAAATTTTTCACAGGTAGGCGAAGAAAAATATATTTCAGCTAGTGTACGCAAAATTTATAGGCGGTAACAAGCATTCATTATAATTAGAGGCCCGTGAGATTTGCTGTAATCGGAAGAATGCTGATCACCCTAAAAAGCAGAACAAACATAGAATTAAATGAGTTAGTGGAGCTGGAGCATGACCCAATTAAGGATCGATTGGTGGAATCAGAAGAAACACAAAACTCTTATTAGGATATAAGGAAGAAAGATACCTTGGTTAAATAGAAGCTGGATATTAACTGTATGTCAAAAAAGGAGAATCGAAAATATGCTATCAAAAATACCCATAAACCTTGAAAGAGCGAAAAAAGAAGACTTGGATAAAGAGATATTAAGAGCTGGAGTAATAGCAGAACTAGATGCCATAAATCTCTATGAACAAATGGCAGCTATGACCGAGAACAAAAACATCAAGAAAGTCCTTTTGGACGTAGCAAGAGAGGAAAAGGAACATGTGGGGGAATTCCAAACGTTGCTATTAAAAGATGATGAAGAGCAATTAGAGGCCTTGGAAGAGGGCAGGAAAGAAGTTGAGGAGCTAACAGAATAAAATAAAAGAGGGAAATTCACTCAGGGAACAAAAGCAAATTTGTATTCTGTGTAAATAAATAGCGTATCTTTAGATTTTTGCACGTTGAAGTATGATAATTACTTAAAATATTTAAAAAAAATTATGTGCTTTATCGCTCCCATAAAATCAATATTACCGGGATTCGAAAGAGAAACGCTTGAATAAGCCAGTATACAAAAAGACGAGCAACCTATTTATTGGCCTTCTTTGCCATCTTCATAAGTTCCTCCGCCCTAGATGGAGTTATGAGTTTTCTTTCCACCAAGTCTTCAATACATTTTGAGGCATACTCACACCAACTGACACATGAAGGGGTTGCATCCCTATGCAACGTTCTCCCACAAGAGGGGCAATCTGCTTCTGTCTCGTCGCTAAAAAACTCCACATCATCCCCACAAGAGGGACATGTTCTCACTATTATATCTGGCCGCAAAACATCCCTAACGCCAGGACATTTCTTAAACATATTGCCTCAATTCCACCCCATTGTTAAACTTAAGACGGTGTTTTCTTTCCGCCCACATACCAACCCTCTTCAGAATATATCAATTCTGAATATAAATAAAGATTTACCAAGGGGTTAAAAGAGTTCAAACATTCAGAAAGGAGTGCAAATGAAAGTTTTCCTGAGACGGATTTCAGCACGTGTATAAAAAATGGAAGGTTTCTTTATATTGGATGATTTATTCCAGCCATGAGTTTCCTCTTTCCAAAGCTTTCCCTATATTCAAGTCTACTCAAAAAATTATGCAGTACAAAGAGCAGAAAACTATAAATACCTCATGTTATGTATACATAACATAATGTTAGAAATAGATAATAAAAAGTTATTGACATCTAATAAAAAGTTGTCATTAACTAACATAAATAAAAAGAGGTGGAAAAATATGAAAGATAAACTCGGAATTTTTGCAGGCATTGGGATAGCATTTGCAGTACTAGTGACGCTGGCCTTTTTCGTAAAATCTGCAGGAAATATCGAATTAAGTGATATAACATCAATAGGGATAGCCTTAACATTGGTAGCTTTTGCGGCCTTTGTATTGTGGGACAGGCTAAAAAATATAAATAAGGGATTGCCTGCTACAGACGAACGGTTGGTGCAAGTCAGTTATAAAGCAGGACACTATGGCTTTATCGCCGCAATTTGGAGTGCAGTTGGTAGCAATCTACTCGCAGGAATCATATGGGACATTGAGCTTGAAGGTCATCATGTTGCAGCAGTTGTGGTACTGGTCTCAGGATTCGTTTTTGTGGCATCCTATCTATACCTCGCAAGAAAGGGGGATACAAAATGAAAACCCGAATAAAGGAATTCAGAGCACGGTACGATTTAACCCAAGAGGATCTTGCCAAAATGGTCGGAGCTCGGAGAGAGACCATCCTCTTCTTGGAAAAAGGAAAGTACAATCCTTCGCTCAAATTAGCCCACGATATTGCTAAAGCCTTAAAAACGACCATTGACGAATTATTCATTTTCGAGGATTGAACCTCCAAAATCAGAATATCTTACACTTCTCACAAATCCCATAAATATTATGGAAAGCCCCACTTAGCCCCCATGAACCTTCGCGAAGCCCAATAGAACAAACCCCTTTTATTTCCTACCAACGCATATTTCGTATCCAAAATATTCGAACAAACCGAAAATGCTCTTGGGCATAGCCAATGCTTCTTTTGAGAACCTCCTGCAATCTGAACTTTTTAGGAGCAGAAAGAGAAACCTGCACCATGCTCTTAAAAAATCTAAAAAATCCGTCTGCCTAACTTCGTCAATCCACTGACTGATAATGCCAACCTTATAAATTCTCGCTACTACCTCACTCAGTCCCTCCAACAATTCTTTCCAGCTACAAGTCGGAAACTCCGCACCCATTATGCGAGATATATATTCGACCAGCTCGGGAGGTGGTACCTTCATCCAAATGCACTCATTAAGCCCGACGTATCCCCCTGACTTTGTAACTCGCATATACTCGCTTGCTGCTCTCTGTTTGTCTTCTACGAATGCATTGACTGACTCGCAAAGGACCGCGTCAAAAATTGCGTCATCGAAGGGGAGATTTTGTGCATCTGCCACCATACATTCAACCCTATGTTCAACCCGCTCTCGTTTCGTCTTTTTGTGAAACCTGTCAACCATCCTTTCAGAAAGATCCATACCCACGACTTTACAACCGTATCTTTTTGCAATGTAGCAAGGAGTTGTCCCAATGCCGCAACCGACAACCAAGACGTATTTGTCTTTACTTATGTGGCATAACTCAATTAGCTCTCTTGTAGCCTTTAAACCCCCCATATGTTTTGTGACGCCCCAATAAGCTTGCAGCTCAAAGTAAGAGGCTCCCGGTGCCGAAATATTTTCTGGTGACAATTGTTTTTTATCCTCCATTTCTTTCACCTCTTCTTTTTTAGAGGGGCCCCCATTATTTATGTGAAAAACAACGATGGTTCAACATCCCCCAAATTTAAAGTCAACCTACCAATAGTATTGTATTACCTCATATCACTTTATCCTTTTTGGACTCGGGATACAAGTGTGATACTGTCATTGCTAGTTTATTATTCTCCTTCTCCAACGCTTAGTCGGAACTTCATGATTTTATCTCAGTTTTTATATGCCCCATATATTGTATAGGGCATGCGGTACATAGTATAAAGTAAAGAAACCGTAGCTGGAATATTGAATATTGTTTAGCATTTTATTAACACGGCATTTGATATTTTTATTTAGTTTGACAGATATTTATTATAATTAATCAATCCCCGTTTCGATTGCAAAGGGGGCCCAGAAAGTGAGATAATTCCATATAAAAGCATAATAAATAGGGATAGCACTAATAACACTCCAGAAGTCTAAGGTGAAAAAAGATGTCTAGTCGACCAGTTCAAAGAATGCTGGCCATCTGCGGCATTGTTGGCCCCATATTATACACCATTATTTTAATGGTCATAGGGCTCCTTCGACCCGGATACAACCATTTAAGGCAACCCATGAGCGAGCTCGGAGAGGTTGGGGGCCCAAATGCCATAATAATGAACACTGCAGGATTTATGTTATTGGGGGCATTGATGATTGCTTTTTCATTAGGATTTCATCGTGGCATAAAAGAAGGTTCAAAGATAGGTCCAGCTTCGATAGCAATGTCAGGCGTTGGCTGGATCGCTGTGGGACTTTTTCACGCAGAGCCGAGCACTGTAAACGTATCGGTCATGCTGCACGTAATGGGCGCCATGCTGGTAGGATTGGGGTTCTCCATCGCACCTTTCGCAATTGCCAGACGATCCAGGAAGGACCAAAGATGGGCGAGTTATCGCCCATACTCCTTGACAACCGGTTTGTTGACGGCAATTCTTGGCTTGGCATTCATCTTCGGCGGGATAGAAGGTTGGATGGGGGCCTTACAAAGAATGGCGGTGGGTGTTCCTTTACTCTGGATGGAGGTCATGGCGATACGGCTACTACGTTTATCTTAGGTATTGGAGGTCTCTTCAGCTTCCTAATTGGTTAAAAATGGATAAGGCTTTACAAAATGAAATCAAAGCCAGAAGATTCTGAACCCCTTCAGATCTCCAACGTATTCCTCCCAAATAACATCGACCTTCTCGACCCGAGCCCTAGGTGAGCCCTCCCTGATTCTCCTGAGCAATTCATCCAGAGCATCCTTATCGCCCTCGGCCAGAACTTCAACCCTGCCATCTCTTAGATTTCTCACCCAACCCCGTATGTCGAGGGATGTCGCCTCTGATTCAACAAAACTCCTAAAGAAAACTCCTTGAACCCTTCCAATGATAAAAGCATGAACCCTTGAGTTCATCGTGCTGCCTTCGCAACCCGCTCTTTCTCACCTTTCCTGCTGATCGAAAAAGACTTCACATCATACTTTGAGGCAGCTATGATCTCAGAGGCAAGGCACTCTTCTATGCTCCTCTTATTTTTGAATGAGGCTCTTTGAGCGCCCTGTACGATGAACATCAAAGCCTGATCCACTCTCCTCTGTGAAGAGGTATCTACGGCTTTTGGAACTGATATTCCGCCATATTTTAAGCGGACGGTCTCTTCCCTGGGGCCCGCATTTTCAATCGCTTTTATGAGGGATTGCATGGGATTTTCCTTGGTTTTAGCGTAGATAATGTCAAATGCGTCCTTAACGATATTATAAGCTTTTGTTTTTTTACCGGTGTTATGCTCACTTCGCATCACCTTGTTGATGAGACGTTCTATGATGGATCTTCTTGATTTACTAAACTGCTGTAAGGCTTTTCCACCCGTGTGAGGCAACAAAATAGAGTTCAGATTGATATACTGCTTAACACCCAGATCATCAATTTTTACATCAGAAAAATCCCATTTGCCAAATATCTTGCTCATCTTATCGGTTTCTCCTTACGCCCTGCCACCATCTCTGGCAATGATACGTTGTTTACAGCGATAACCTTCCACCCAACACCTGGAATATCTCCGTAAGAGCCGCCCATTCTTCCACCTATTCCTTCAACTAGGACTTCGTCATGCTCGTCGATGAAATTGATTGCACCATCGCCTGGACAGAAAGCAGTTAATTGACGTCCGTTTTTGATCAGCTGTATCCTGATGCATTTTCGGATAGCAGAATTGGGTTGTTTTGCCTCTACCCCAACCTTCTCGAGTACGATACCTCTCGCTTGGGGAGCACCCTCTAATGGATCGGCCTTTTGACCCACACGAAGCATCCTTCGAGAATAGGCGCGATCACTCCACCGGTACTTTTGCCTATCCTTCTTTAATTTCCTGACTGCATATAACCCTTTGCTCATTGTATACCTTTTTCAACCTATTCTATGTTATTATTACATCATCTAAGCTATGGTGCCTTTGGGCCAAAATTTTTGCCTTTTGTATGTTTCTCCCATCACGCCCAATTGCAAGCCCTTTGTCCTTAGACACTACTGACACATAAGCTAATCGCTTAGATTCTTTGCTCAATATGTCCACTTTTTTGATCATTGCCGGTTGAAATATGTTCGCAATGAATTCGCAAGCGTCATCTGAGTATTCGACAATTTCGATGTGCTTTCCTATTGATTTTTTTACCCTATTTATGTTACTGCCGTTCTTGCCGATAGCTATGCCCATGTCACCCTTTTTGACCACGAATATGACGCGATCGTTTTCGTCATCAACGATGCAATCTCTTACAGCGGCACCGGTCAAACTCTCAAATAGCGCTATATAACGTATACCTTCCGAGGTTATCTTAACGTTCATCTGAACACCGCCAAGATATCCGATTCCCCAACATCTATCACTGCAAGTGCTGCTACTGCATATGGTTTACCACATGTTGCCCCCAAATCAGCGCTTGTATCAGGATAATCCAATGTTTTAACTTTAGTTTCGATCTCTGCTCTTACATGGGCTGGACAGTTTGAGGCAAGGACCACCAATTTTGCCGTGCCCTTTTTAACAGCTTCTAAGGTCTCATTTGAACCCATGAGGACTTTGCCTGTCTTTACCACGACTTGAAGTGCTCGACCCATATTCATATTCTATCAGCCACCCCTGTAGACAAGTTCAACATCTCCAGTTCCCAGTCGAATCGGCTGCCCAACGATCACATTTTCTGTCACACCGGACAATTCGTCAACATCCCCATGGATTGCGGCATCTAATAAGTGATTTACCGTTACCTCGAAAGCCGCCCGGGATAGAACGGATGCCTTCTCGCCTGCAATACCATGACGACCGATCTGCTTTAATTCGCCATCACAGGTCATCATATCTGCTGCAAGCATGATGTGTCTAACATCAACTTCCAATCCTTGCTCTCGCAATGTTTCCATTGCCTCGGATATGATGGAGTTCCTAGCAGCTTCGATACCCAAGACATCAGCGATTTCATTGATGTTGTTTGTTTTAACCCTAGTAGGATCAACGCCATCGCAATGGAGGATTTTCTTAAGTGCTGAACCTTCCGTATATAGGACATACTCCTCGTCTTCCTTCCTGATCACTATTCTTCTTATGCCTTCAATGCCCTTGAGCGCCGTGCTCCGTATCTTTTCAACTAGTTGCAATAGTTCCCGGTAGGATGGTTGTTCTGGATGGATTATGAGCCTAAGTCCCTCTAAGCGCACATCTACGTCTATTTTATCTCTGGTTCTTTGAGCGATCTCTTCCGAGGTGATACTCCGCTGGGATAGTGTCTTCTCGTTTAGATCGATAACTATTTGCATTTCTGCCAGATCAATTGAAAGATCGCCCAAGTCAAGCAGTGAGGTCGCCTCAATCTCCCATGCCAACTTTCTGACCTCGTCCCTATCACGTTTTATTTCATCCTTTAATCGAATCGTCATCATCGGAGTGCTTGGTACCCTTCTGGCATCTAAAATCTCAATCAGCCTAGGCAGCCCAAGTGTAATGCTGATCTCGGCGACGCCAGCATAATGGAAAGTACGCATCGTCATCTGCGTGCCAGGTTCACCTATTGATTGCGCTGCTACGATACCAACCGCCTCACATGGCTCGACCTTTGCTCTTTCGTATGCATCCACGGTCATTTGTAAGATTTCGTCCAACTGGGCTTCTGTGAGTTTTATCGTTTTCAGGTCACGCTGAAGCTCATCAATTATGCTAGGAGGGAGTTGAAGTCCTCTAAGCCTTGAATCGATTATCTCTTGAGATACCTCAGTCTCAATGGGTTTACTTATCTTCTTTAGTATAGACTTAGCATTTGTAGGAGTGATACCGGCTTCTACGAGGTCCTCAACAGATGCCTTTTTTAATTTACTTAGAGTGAATCCTGCGCCACAGAGCGTTTGCGCCATCTTAGAGCTGATACCTCTCTTCACTAAAGCTTCGGTGGTATCTTTCTTAGACAGTTTTATCCCTCCACAACTTCGCCGGTGACGTTCTGTATTATCCTACGCACATTCACGGACTTTCCGTAGTCGCTCTTAGAGGGGTCTACTCCGTCATCCCCATAAACGAATTGCACTATTTGCCCCCTTGTCTCTCGGACAGTTCCGTCGTATTTAACCTCTAGATCCTGTAAAGCATTGATAAGTCTTCTTTGGAGATAACCGGACTGAGATGTTCGGACTGCCGTGTCAACAAGACCTTCCCTACCACCCATCGCATGGAAAAAGAATTCTATCGGGCTAAGCCCTTTTTTGTAACTGGATTTTACAAAACCATGAGCATCAGCACCTAGATCTCCTGTACAAAAGTGCGGGAGGGTTCTCTCCATGTATCCCCTCTGGATTCGCTCACCTCTGACAGATTGCTGACCCACACATGCAGCCATTTGCGTTAAATTAAGCATACTGCCTCTAGCTCCTGAAATCGCCATAACTACCGCCGAATTGTCCACACCAAGGTGATAACCCGCGATATCGCCTGCCTGGTTTCTTGCCTTTCCAAGCTCCTGCATGATCTTCAACTCCACCGTTTCGTCTATTGTCCTGCCAGGCAATGGATCAAGATCTCCTGCCTCATATGCCTCGATCAACCGCTTTACCCTATCTTCAGCATTCAGGATGATATCATGAATCTGCTCCTGCGCATCACTTGGAATATCTTCGTCATCAATGCCAAAGCTAAAGCCGATGCGTGTGATCATCCGGATGGATAAACGGGTAACATTATCCAAGAACTTTCCTGCCTCAATAGCGCCATACTCCTTAATTAGTCTATCCAGAATTTTACCTGCAAAAGCACCTATGCCGATCTCATCGACTGTTCCACATAATAGATTTCCATCTCGGATCACAACGTATGCGTCCTTCTTGCATTCTTCTCTCTTGCAAACCTCACAGTTATCACACATCTTTGACTTATAGGTTAAGTTAAGTCCCCTTGGAAGGAGCTGAGAGAATATCTGCTTGCCAGTCCAGTATGGTTTGCCGCCCTCATAACCAGCAGGGTCCGGGAAGTCTATGAAGTCTGATTTTTTCAGCAACTCTAATGCGTTATGCTTATCAAAAGTAACATTGCCGCGTGTTAATAAGAACATGCCAGATATGTGGTCATGTATCCCCCCAATGATGGGCCCACCAAATCTAGGAGACAAGATGTTTTCTTCCACTTTCATCAGGATTTTCGCTTCCGCCCTAGCCTCCTCAGTCTGCAGAACGTGCAAGTTCATCTCATCCCCATCGAAATCTGCGTTGTAAGGAGGACAAACGGCCGGGTTTATTCTGAAGGTCTGATAAGGCATGACCTTAACTTTATGCGCCATTATGCTCATCCTGTGTAAAGAGGGTTGACGGTTAAACAGAACCAGATCCCCGTCTTTTAGTTGCCTGTCGATCTTACATCCTGGCACAAGCATTTCTGACAGTTCAGCCCTGTTCTCATCTATGACTTTAACTCTTCGCCCATCGAGACGTCGAACATAATTGGCGCCGGGATAATTATTTGGACCCCCAAGAACATACTTCTTGCATTCCTCCAAGTTACGAGAGTTCACGTTCATCGGAATCGTCAGCTCTTTTGCAATCTGAATAGGAACACCTATCTCACTAATGCTGAGATTTGGATCCGGAGATATAACCGTCCGGGCTGAAAAATTGACTCTCTTACCAGAAAGACTGCCCCTAAACCGCCCTTCTTTGCCCTTTAGCCGCTGAGACAAAGACTTCAGTGGCCTCCCAGAACGATGTCGAGCTGGAGGGACACCTGAAACCTCATTGTCCAAGAAAGTCGTCACATGGTACTGGAGCAACTCCCACAGGTCCTCTATTATCAGCTGAGGGGCCCCGGCTTCCCTATTTTCCTGAAATCGCTGATTGATACGGATGATATCAACCAATTTATGTGTCAGATCGTCTTCAGAACGCTGCCCACTCTCCAAGGTAATTGAGGGACGTGTAGTAACTGGAGGGACTGGCAATACTCTGA
Source organism: Methanocellales archaeon (assembly GCA_028715985.1). Taxonomy (NCBI): domain Archaea; kingdom Methanobacteriati; phylum Methanobacteriota; class Methanomicrobia; order Methanocellales; species Methanocellales archaeon. The sequence goes on along the minus strand of JAQUQR010000004.1, from coordinate 116,702 downwards.
GTATCATCCATTCTGGTCTGGCATTTTTGGGGTCCATCCCAAAAACCTCGATGTCCTCATCAGGGATGCGCTCAAATCGATCGCGTATATCTGCCGGCATTAATTTATGCCCATCTTCCACGTAACTCGTTGGCTGCTCAAACTTAATATCCATTTGAGTTTCCCCGCAATACGGGCAGGAGCTTGCCTTAATCGCATCTTTGAACACATTCTTTACAGTTTCATCATAGGGTTGACCCAACTTGTTCAAAAGCTTGATTTGATCAAGATAACTTTTCTTAACGTTTTCTTCTAGCAACAGACGACCGCACTTTCTGCACGTCGCCCGCAATATTTTGCGAACTAATTTAGCGAATCCGACATGAACGACCGGAGCTACCAGCTCAATACGGCAAAAGTGCCCGGGGCATTCACCTGGGCGCCCACCGCAAGTTCTGCATCTTAGTCCGGGATCTATAACCCCTAAGCGAGGGTCCATCAATCCCATTTCAATAGGATAACCGTCATCATCATAGGTATCTGCTGTAATGATTTTCGTGACACCCATCTTTCGGATTTCCTGAGGGGAAAGAAGACCGAATTTGATCTTTTTAATTCTCTTCGTACTTGCCATTATACCGCATCCTCCAACTCTAACCTGGGGGCAATTCCGAGAGATTTCATCTCATCAAGCAATAATTTGAATGCATAACTCATCTCTATGGGGTATATATCTGTATCGGCACCACAATTCTGACAATAGGATGCTTTTCGACGCTTATCATAGGTAGCGACCATGCCACAGTGACTGCACACTAACTCGACTACTTTATCTGACTCATCGAGTAATCTTTCCTTTAAAGCCATTGCTGCACCATGCCCAATAAGGACATCTCTCTCCATCTCACCAAATCTGAGACCGCCTTCTCTGGCTCTTCCCTCGGTGGGCTGCCTGGTAAGAACTTGTACAGGCCCCCTCGAGCGGGCGTGCAGTTTGCTTGCAACCATGTGATATAACTTCTGGTACAGAATCACTCCAACAAACACATCAGCTTGTATAGGCTCTCCCGTGATTCCATCATACATGACTTCCTTCCCTGTATGAGATAAACCAAATTGCTTTAGCGCAGAGCGTAAGTCATCCTCAGTTTCACCAGAGAAAGCAGTGGCGTCGATGCGCCTTCCCTCCAAAGAGCCCACCTTACCTCCGATCATCTCAAGCACGTGCCCAATGGTCATTCTCGAGGGGATAGCATGCGGATTGATTATCAAATCTGGAACTACACCCTGCTCTGTAAACGGCATGTCCTCCTGAGATGCGATGAGGCCTATGACTCCTTTTTGCCCGTGCCTGGATGCAAATTTATCTCCTAACTCAGGAATCATTTGGTTCCTGATCTTGACCTTTGCCAATCGTGAGCCATTCTCGGTCTCAGTTAAAATAACGGTATCCACAACTCCTCTTTCATTGGATCTCATGGTGATAGATGCATCTCTCCTCTTCTGCGGACTCAGACCAAGCTCAGTCGGCTCCTCTAAGAACCTAGAAGGACTGGTCTTCCCTATTAGAGCATGGTTCGGATGGACCATGATTTCCGGATCGACCAAACCATCTTCATCTAAGTGAGCGTAAACCTCGCTTCCCCTAGCCCCTCGAATTTCAGGGTCGGGGACTTCAAATTTATCCTCCTGACCACCAGGATAACGCCGCTCTTCACCTTCATATGTTCTAAAGAAATGACTTCTCCCCAACCCTCTCTCTATAGAGCCTTTGTTGATGATGAGTGCATCCTCAACATTATATCCCTCATAGGATAGTACTGCCACAACGAAGTTCTGACCAGCAAGCCTCTCATCGAAACCGAGGGCATCTGATGTTTGAGTTTTAACGATCGCAAGCTGAGGGTAATGCAGCATATATGCCCTTGTGTCCGGCCTGAGCTTCATGTTCGCTGCAGGCATACCAAGTGACTGTTTAACCATGCCAGCGCCAATGGTATTACGTGGCGAGGCATTGTGCTCTGGATACGGGATCATTCCCGCGCATATCCCCAAAATCAGGGAGGGATCTATCTCCAGATGAGTGTGCTCTGCAGTAAGTTCTTCCTCGCTTATAGCGATCAAAGTATTTTCTTCTTCCTCAGGGTCAAGATATTCTATTAAGCCTTGCATAACCAAGTCATCAAATGTCATCGTGCCATCTTTCAGCAATTGAATGTGATCCTCGGTTACCAATGGTCTGCCCTCCTCGATGACTATTAGAGGGCGCCTGGCCCGACCAATGTCTGAACTTATGATAACCTCATGGGTTCTATCATGATATGTAACGTTTACTTGATTGGATATGGTGCCCTGCCTTCTTTTTGCTCTGATTTCCTTTACCAATGCGGTTGGATCACTGTGTGTCCCAACCAGGTTCCCATTTACAAATACTCTGGCCCCATGATCACTGCTTATGGGTTGCAATCCAAGTTTAGATAGAGTTGCTTTAAAATCGTCCTCCACACCAGTTGACAGTTCCACCAGCTGAGCAAAGTTCTTGACCAAGCCGCAGTTAGGACCCTCAGGCGTCTCTGAAGGACAAATCCTGCCCCACTGTGTCGGATGCAAATCACGAGCTTCAAAGTGGGGTTGTGCCCTTGATAAGGGGGATATAACACGACGTAGATGGGACAACATAGCCATGTAATCCGTTCTATCAAGCAACTGAGAGACCCCTGTGCGACCACCAACCCAGTTGCCCGTAGCTAGGGGATGCATCAAACGTTCCGTCAGAACATCCGCCCTTACCACGGTTAAAATGCGAAGTTCCCGATTTCTCATATTTGCCCGCTCAATCTGGTATTTAATGTCCCTGGTGAGACGACTAAATGAAACGCGGAATAAGTCCTCCATTAAGTCTCCGGCAAGTTTCAGCCGTTTGTTAGAGTAGTGATCCTTGTCATCCACCCCCCGGCGTCCAAGAGTTAATTCAAAGCACGATTCCGCCATTCGACCAAGGAAATGTGCTTTTGCAAGCCTACTCCCTGCATCATTGCCCAAATGGGGGAGCAAATACCTATCGATGACATAATTAGCTCGCTTTTGCTGGTATTCTCTGGCCTGACCTGCTGCAACTCGTTTTCCGAGTTTTTCCATAGCTTCTTCCACGCTGTCGATTTCTGCTTCCTCCAGGTTCTCCAGCATGAATTTCACAATTTCTGGATCTCCTGAAACAGCATTCACTATCTCCTGGTCTGTCTCTAAACCAAGCGATCTCATTAAGGTGACAAAATTAATTCGGCCCGAGATGGATGGGAAGGATACCCCAAGGATGGAGTCGCGCCCTCGCTCTACGATAACTAAGGCACGATACCCTCTTCGTTGAGAGAAAACCTTTGCAACCTCTATTTTATCGCCGTAGCGTTCATCAAATTCGACGAGAATTTTGTTTGGTGCCAGGTCCTCCAAAGTCATCAACACGCGTTCGGTACCATTGATGATAAAGTAACCACCGGGATCCTGAGGGTCTTCGCCCACCATTATCATTTGTTCCTGTGTGAGCCCATTCAGATTACAATTTTTTGACCCCAACATTATCGGAAGCTCACCAATTTCTGCCTCGGCCTCTTCCGCATCCTCTAGCTCCCCGATCTCATAATAGTTCTTAACTATAGACATTTTCAGATAGATGGGTGCTGCATAGGTAAGATTTCTAAGTCTCGCTTCTGTTGGAAATAACTTCTCATAGGAGCCGTCTGCTTCTCTGACTTTTGGCGTTCCAACCCTGATCTTGCCGATCTTGACATATACCCTATATTTGCCCCTGCTGTCGACTTCCTCAATGTCAGTTTCGATTATATCTTGCTCACCCATAATTTTCTGGAGACCGTTATCGACAAAATCGTTAAAAGAATCTATATGGTGCTGAGCAATTTTTTTATTGGTAAAATAGGCTTTGGATAAAACTCTTCGATCTAACATCTCATCCCTCGATCACCAATCGATATGATAACGCTTTGCCCGCAATCAAGCTATCCCTAACTACTTTGAGGATATCGCCTGCCTTTGCATTTATTTCCTTACAAGCAGGATCAGACGTCTTGATCTTGGGTAATTGTCCCTTGGTTATGTGATACTTCTCCAATAATGCTTTTACTTCATCTTCGGTCAGCAATATATGTTCGGGAACCATATTATGGTTGAGAACGCTAAATTCTTTCAAATAATTTCCTCCACGTTGAATGATTTTAACGGGCTCGGAGGGACTTGAACCCCCGACCACCTGGTTTCTTCCAGAATTTTCAAGATCCGTCTACCATAAAATGCCAGCGAATAAGACAGCATGTTTTGATTAGAGTTCATCTCTACTAAAAGTTTGGTTAAAAGCCAGGCGCTCTTCCTAGCTGAGCTACGAGCCCTTTTCAAGACCGTATGGAGCTTCCGCTCAAGCACGGATGTACGACGTTTAAACGTATTATATATTATAGCTACCAACAAACGCTCACCATTAGTAGAAGTCGCCAGGATATGTCGCTATAGCAATGCAGTCCTATAATTTAAACTTTTCTGAGACTTTTGGGGTAATATTATTTACTCGTATACGTTATAATCTTTTCGATGGCTCTCATGTTGAGCTGAGCGACCATGCAACTGAACGAGCTGGGTCCCTGTGATTACATCTTAGTTCTACCTGGATAACTGATGCAGAACTCGACGATGCAGTGCACCAACATCAATGGCAGTAAAACAAAAATTTATAGAGAGGTTAAACTGGGACTCCTCAACTAATACTGAGGATGCAGGGCTGAAAATAACTGTAAGGCGATGTCGATGCAATATTCCTATGAAAGGCTACGATACCAAGGGTTACATTGGGGATTTATATAGTATCGCTAGCTAATTCAATCGCACCTAAAAATGAGATACCGCCGGACTGAAAAAGAGGGATTATTCCGCTTTGTCTGATACCAATTCGGCTGTAGCGAACCTACGCATTACCTTGTTAATTTTTATCTTAACCTCATCGCCCAACTTGGTAGATGGAACGAATACCACAAATCCCTCAATTCGAGCGATTCCGTCTCCTTCCCTAGCTATGTCCTCTATCTTTACATCGTACGTTTCCCCCTCTGCTACGGGGGCACTTGGCTCTTTTCTATACAAAATTTACACACCTCTATGTTGCATGGCTAGCTATGCCATAGTAGCTTATAAAGTTTTGGCTGGATTGTTCATGGATGGATCATGTTGTTAAAGTCTTACCTAGCCGAGAAAGTCCAGAAAGAAGTCGGGTATGAGCAAAATACTTCAATTAATCTTCATGCATCGTTCCAACGACTGGAAAATTGTTGAGCAGATCTGCATCATGTGGGGCTTTCTCAAGACCGTCTGTCAAATCTTCTCCAGCGTTATGGGTAACCTGATGAGTCCCACCCTTCCACAGAAAACTACAAGATACATCATACACCTTCCCTTTGTAGGCTATTAGTGCTGGAGCCTTATTTTTGCCATTGTACTGGACCAGTTCTTTCCTGGTGAAATTTCTCATGTAACATCCCAAGCACGTACCTTATGGCTGGAAAAAAGAAAAGAGACTGTTAATTTGCTATTCTTTTCCACCTCGTTTTATATCTTCCAATACCGTCTCAAAGTCATCCTCGTGTTCTACTTCGTCCTTGAGAATGTCCAAGATAATGTGGTAGGTTACAGGGTCTTTGTCTTTGACGATGGCCAAGAGCTTTGTGTAAACATCGATGGCGCATCTCTCACCTTCTATTGCCAGTTTTAAGATGGCCCTGGAGTCAGGATCCGAAGGGTCCACATATTTACAATTTGCTCTTTCGTTTAATTCAGTCATATCTGTTATGGGTGTTCCACCCAATTGCATTATACGCTCTGAGAGCTTTTCCGCATGCTCTAGTTCTTCTGCGGCATGTTCTACAAGCTCTGAGGTCACTGCACCTTTCATGTTTCCCCTCACTATTTGTGCAGCCACCCAATATTGGTAGTATGCCAGCCACTCATCGGCATAAGCCTTATTTAACAGCTCTATTAACTTTTTTACATCGGTTTGCACTATTTCCTTTCCTTTCATTCCCATTTTTACCACCTGTTTTTACGTATAATTTCCAACTCTTAAAAGTTTTCCATGATGGACAAGCTATTTCCTCACTTTGCCTCGCATCTAGCGAATTTTTAAGATCCGTCTTATCTTAAGAAAAGAGGTCTTTAAAAACTTTAGACCCCCAATTCTAAATCTATTTCAGGAACTTGGATACAAAAGGGGAGGTCTCACCTCTGCGCAGGAAATGCCCAGAAGGTCCTTCGCCCAAGAATTCAGAGAACCAAGACTCGTGCTCAATTTCTTCGTTTAGAATCGCCTGAGACAGGGCATAGGTACGATGATCCTTGCCTGCCGTAAGATTACAGATGTGTGTATAACCTCTGACTGCACAACGCTCAGCTGCCACAAGCACCTTAAGTATCTCAATAACATCCGTTGGATCCGCGGGGAGAGACGCTGGCGGACATGCAGACATATCGTGGAACTCTTTCATGTCATCTGGCAGTTTGCCCCCAAGCTCGTAAATGCGGGGCACAATAGCTTCGAAGTGATTCCTGTCTTCAATGCGAGCGGTCTCCGCAATCTCCTTTATACCTTCTCCCTCCAGCCCAATCAGGTTGCACCGAAGTATGGTATAGTAGTAGTAAGTCGTGAGCTCCGCAGCTGCGTTCTTGACCAAAAGCTCCAACAATTCATCAACATTTACTCCTGATTTCTCAACCATTTCCCGTGCCACTTTAGCCATATTTTCACACCCTTATTTTTTTGGATACTTTAAAAATAAAAGTTTTTCGGTTTGTTAGGTTCTGATAACTCTTCGGGAGGTTTCTGCTAGGTGACCTCCCTGATAACTATCGGGTAAATTTAAAGAGAGAACTGCTCAATAATCATGTGTATGAGAGAACGTTCCATTATAATCATTATAATCGTTTTAATCATGTTCATTTCATTATGGTATTTCAATTTACTACCTGCAATGTGGTCGATTCTAACTGGCTTCTCAACTATTCTGAGCATTTTAGTCATATTGCCCTACTTCATAAACAGATTTCGCTATAGACCCGATTTGTATATCTTTGTTCACTGCGATGGTTCACCAGATACCATCCCAAGGAGGGGAGGAAACATCCAGATTGCAATCCATGCCAAGAACAAGCAAAGAGTTGTGGTGGATAGCGTCTGGGTCATTATTCCATATGAACAGAAAGGAGGAATCGAGTCTAGTGGATGTCTACCAGTTCTGCTTACTGGAGACACGATCCCTCCACGTACAAATGCCCCACCGCATTTGGTTGCGAGGCAACAGATCATAGGAGATTCAGATAAGCATGTTGGATTAGCAACTTTCTGGTGCCGAGTAAAAGATGCATCAGAGTTGATAGTGGATATCGCAATTCTTGCTCATATCCATCAGGGCGACTTACCCCATCTCGTAGATATGTACACTCCATCTACTAGAGAGTACATCTTTCGTCATACTTTTCAAGTCCAAGAAGTCAAGGAGTAAGAAAGGCGCTCCACCATTTGCAACACCGACAAAAACCTGAACCTCATCCCACCAAGATGCAACAAAGCCGAATAGAAAGGCAAACCCCGAAAGTAATCAAAGGAGAAAAACAAAATGAAAACCCCTAAGAGTTATCAGAACCATTTTGTATAGGTATTTTGATACAAGATAAAGTCGCTAATTGATCGCCTTCTAACCAAATGCTACATCAAGCACCATCATTACCGCAAAACCCATCATTGCACCCATGGTGGCTAAATCCGTATTGCCGCCACGCTGAGACTCTGGGATTATTTCCTCGACTACGACAAAAATCATAGCACCCGCGGCAAAACTCAAAGCGTATGGCAAGATGGGCTGTGCAAGAATAACGGCTGCAGCTCCAATGACACCAGCAATCGGCTCAACTATTGCGGATAACTGGCCATACCAGAAACTTTTCAAACGAGACATCCCCTCACGTCGAAGAGGCATGGAGACTGCAAGCCCTTCTGGAAAATTTTGTATGCCGATGCCGATTGCCAAGGCTATGGCTGCCGCTAAAGTGGCAGCGGGAAAACCGGCGGCAACAGCTCCAAAGGCAACGCCAACCGCAAGACCTTCTGGGATGTTGTGCAAAGTGATGGCAAGGATAAGCAGGGTACTACGCTGCCAAGTCGTCTTGATTCCTTCGGCTTCCTCGATCGGAAAGCCGATGTGAAGATGGGGGAGGATGTTATCAATCCCCCGCAAGAAAATGCCACCGAGGAGAAAACCTGCCACAGCAGGAAACCAAACGGGAATATCTTTGCCAGTTGACATCTCAATAGCAGGAGCTAGCAAAGACCAATAACTTGCAGCGACCATGACTCCGCCAGCAAAACCAAGCATCCCGTCGAGCACCTTCTTGCTCACATCTTTAGCCATAAATACCGTGGCTGCTCCGAGAGCGGTCAATGACCACGTAAAAGATGTTGCAAGAAGAGCCTGTATAACAGGATGAAGGTTCTGTAAAAAGTCTAGCATGTTTTCATATTCCTCTGATATTCATTTATGAATTTATGAAGAGGATTGGGGCAAGCAATAGCGAATCGCATACTCGCTTGTTATCTGCCATTGCCAATTTGTTCCTCATTTAACTTCCTCAAATGAAAACCTAAAAGTGTATTTCCTTAATTGAAGGTTAGGTACTGCGCGAGCTGCAAAGACTACACGCGGTGGAAAATCCCCCGCCACCAAAATGCCACGGATAGGCCTTTGTTCCTTTTCTCTAAGAGCACCCATATAGGACAGTATTTGAGCAACACAATCCGGATTAGCAGAACCTGCTTTCAGTTCTATGACTACAATTGCACCTTGCTGGTCTTCGGCTGTAATATCAATTCTACCTGCTTCAGTTGTTAGTTCCTTTCCTTCATCAATGATCTTGAGTCCTTGCTCAAGCTGTTGAATGTTAGAACGTAGGGCTATTTGGAGATCACGTTCAAGTCCAAAAGTTGTTTCCATAGCATCGATGACTTCTTCAGCCTCAGAAGGTTCAGCATAAGTTCCCATTGTCAAATGAGCTTTTATTGCACTAACCGTCCCTGGAGATACTCCGACTTTCACAGCAATCTGTTCTCTGTTTAATTTACCTTCCCGCATTAAGCTAATGATTTCGGTTTTTTGATTTTCTGATATTGGATTCATTTAGTTCTCACCCATGCAATGGCAGACAACTCCCCCATCCAAACTTAATTTATATATTGCTACAGCTACAAATTGATATTATATCCTAACTATTTATTTTTTGGCAACTCTCCCCACAAGCGCTCTTATTCCACCCTATTCAAATCAAGCGCCATTTGACCAAAACGCCCTCATCCATCCTCTCAACGCTTAACAGCTCCAGTTTCATCGGCTCTCTTAAGCCAACTCCATCCACAAGCGTGGGTGCAGTCTTGCCGCCGATGACCATGTTCCCTATGTAGACATAGATTTCATCTACCAGCCCCTCGGAGATCAGGCTCCAATTAAGCGTTGCGCCACCCTCGACCATCAGCCGTTCAATGCCGCGGTTCTTCAATTCCGCAAGTAACTCAGACAAGGAGACATGCTTATCACCCATAGCGATGATTTCTGCTTTTTCCCTCAGCGCTGCTACTCTTTCAGAGGGCGCAGATTTGGACATGGCAATGATCGTTGGACCGCCTTTTCTGGAGATGACCTCAGCATCTACGGGCGTCCTCGCCATGCTGTCCACAACTATTCGAATCGGATTCTTCTCTCCTGACTTCACGGTCAAACCGGGGTTGTCGGCCAAAACCGTGCCTATGCCCACCATTATGGCATCCGAGCCCGCCCTAAGCCCATCAACCCGCTTCATATCAGCATAGCCCGATATTTTTACTTGACTGCGCCCATATGTGGAAATCTTTCCGTCTGCGCTCATCGCTGCATTAATGAATACGAATGGTCTGGATTTCATCTTTGCATCTCCTTGGTGCGTTCGTAGTAGAACAGGTACTGCTGCGCATAGCCAGCATACTTGCCAAAATATCGCCCTGCCCATTCCCTGAGTTTTTTATCCGATATTTTGTTATTTCTGAAGTAATCGCGCTGTACAATTCTCCTTACATGAACATCTACCGGGAAGGCCTCGAGCTCATCTAAAGAAAATAAAAGAACGCAATCTGCAACTTTATGCCCCACTCCTTCCAGTGACATCAGCTCTTCCTTAGCGCTTTCATAATCGAGTTCTCTTAATCGTTCCAGACAAAAACCGCCTTCAGATACCAGTTGAGCTATTCCTTTGATCTCCTCTGCTTGCTTATCCCCAAAACGAAATTGACACTTTCTCAAATCATCTAAACTTGCTTTTGCAAGCTCATCTGGCTTGGGAAAGGTATAAAAAATTTTATTGTCAAAATGGATTTCATCTCCAAAATTTTTGGAGAGATGGAAAACGGTTCTCTCAATTTTTTCAATTCGATTTTGTCTTGAGCAGATGTAAGAGATGAGACATTCCCATGGGTCTTGTTTGATTATTCGCATGCCCCGGTACATAGCGATGGCCTCGTTCATCATCGCATCCTTGTTTATGCATTGATAGATGCCATCCAAATCATCATTAAGCCTAAAGTAGCTCGTGACATGGCCAATATCGAGATCGGATTCTACGATTAAACGATTCCCTGCCTGTTTCGCCTTGATTACTGAATTGCCTACTATACCAATCCAGTTGTCTTTATCATCTCTCCATCTAAAAACCTGACCACATCGCAACGTATGATCGAGATCGAAATTATGGACAGGTATAGTATGCGTTTTCATTCCAATGACTTTTTATTGCTTTTGAATCATTAATATGCTGGTGTTCTGGAATGTTTCCTGAAAGAATTGAGACGATTGATAATCATCGCGCTGTATGCTGTGAGATGTTGTGATGGAGAAGTGGTACTACGAGCCCAAAGTGCTTTGAAGAGAGCATTAGCATAGAGCCTCTTCTAGATGCGCCCGTATTGGTCGTGAAAAATGAAATTAAAACATTGGTAATTGCAGACCTTCACATCGGGATAGAGCATGAGCTCTATAAAAGTGGAATCAAAATTCCCAGCCAAACACAGAAACAACTGGCTAAGATAATCGATTATATTGAAAAAACGGGCCCAGATAGGTTACTCTTGCTCGGAGATGTAAAGCACAATATCCCCCTGATTTCATATCAAGAGCGGGGCGATATCCCCAGATTCTTGGGGGAATTGGCAAAACGCGCACCAATAGACATAGTTCCAGGAAACCATGATGGAGATCTGGGCTTTTTGATCCCTAAGGGCGCTGGTATCACACTCCATAGCTCAAGAGGTCTTCTTAGGGATGACATAGGGTATTTTCATGGGCATGCTTGGCCATATGCCAAAATTCTATCCGCAAAACACGTTGTGATGGCGCACAATCATCCTTCAGTGCGGTTTACAGACCGACTGGGCTACAGGAAAGTCGTACCAGCATGGATTAGGGTGAATTTTGATGAGAATGTAATAAGAAAACACTACTCCATGAAAGCCGATAAAAATATCTCACGATGCTTGACGATAATGCCTGCATTTAATGAACTTTGCGGCGGAATACCCTTTAACGAGGCTTCACATGAGGATTTAGTGGGACCGATGTCCACCTCAGGAGCAATCAAGCTAGATAGTGCGGAGGTATACTTACTGGATGGAACCTATATCGGGAAAATCAGAAATCTGAGAGTTTAAAGGATTGTCCACAATCGATATTTGTAGCGATCCTTGATCCTGCTACCACATTTGAATTGAAAACTATTATGAAGGATGCCACTATCCATGAGATATAAAAATAAAAGAAGAGAAGAAGATGTGGGCGCCCCTAGAATGTGATGAAGAAGTTCTAACCACCTATTATCTATAAAAGTACCACAAGGAGTGCATTCACAGACTGCACCATTCACAGTTTTGATATAGCATAACAGATGGGCGTATCCTTGAGCCTAATGCGAATATCTTTCGAATGATTGATGACCCATATAGTCTCCATATAGCAATGCTGACAAGAATAAGTTTACTTATCAGAAGGATCATGATGTCATTGCAAACAATATAATATAATACAATATAACATGATGACAGCATTTGACCCTCTGGATACAAGGATTAAAGAAGCACTCAGAGAGAGAGATTTTTTAGTGCCCACTGAACCGCAGGAGAAAGCCATCCCCATAGTGTTAAGAGGTAAAAACGTCCTTCTCATCGCACCCACGGGCTCTGGTAAGACTGAGTCTGCCGTGCTACCAATTTTTCATCATCTTCTCCGGAGAGATAAAAAAGGAATTTCCGCATTATACATCACTCCGCTCAGAGCATTGAACAGGGACATGCTCAAGAGAATGGAATGGTGGAGCACTAAGTTCGGCATTGATATTGCCGTTAGGCACGGAGACACCCTAGACCATGAAAGAAGGAGACAAGCGACGAATCCCCCGGACATGCTGATCACAACACCAGAGACATTACAAGCGATGCTAACAGGAAAAAGACTGCGTGAAAACCTAGCGGATGTTTCTTATGTAGTCGTGGATGAAGTTCATGAAATAGCCAGCTCCCCACGGGGTGCTCAACTCGCAATCGGATTGGAGCGACTAGTTGAAGTTGCAGGAGAATTTCAGAGAATAGGACTGTCTGCAACTGTTGGCTCGCCGGAGGAGATTGCAAAATTCTTGGTAGGGGCGGATAGGGATGTAGAAATCGTTGAGGTGTCCATATCAAAATTGCTCGACTTCAAAGTCATCATCCCAAGTGCATCGCCCGAGGACATAAAAAAGGCGAAAAGAATGATGACTGACCCAGAGATAGTGGCCCATCTAAGCTGCATGAGCGACCTTATCGAGAAACATAAATCCACGTTAATCTTCGTGAACACGCGTCAGTCTGCAGAAGCACTTGGATCAAGATTTCGTATGCTTGGTTCCAACATAGGCGTGCACCATAGCTCTCTATCAAAAGAGATGAGAGTTGAGGCAGAGGATGCATTTAAGCGGGGTGACCTGAAAGCGTTGATATGCACGTCTTCGATGGAGCTGGGCATCGACATAGGCAAGGTAGATCAGGTGATACAATATGCATCACCAAAGCAGGTGACTCGCTTATTGCAAAGAGTGGGCAGATCGGGACATAAGGTGGGTGAGACCTCAAAGGGAACGATCATAGCCACCAACCCAGATGACATTGCAGAAGCATGGGCCATAGTACGCAGAGCTTATGAAGATGAAATCGAATCGATAGAACTACACGATGCAGGCGATACGCTCGCAAACCAGATTTGCGGAATGGCTCTTCAATTTGGGCATGTCTCCCTTGAAAAAATTTTCTCCATAATACGTAGGTCCTATCCTTTCAGGAAAATCACACATGAATTATTGCTTCAAATCATCCAGCAGTTAAAAGAGCAACGAATCATCTGGTTTGATGAAAATACCCTAGGGCAAAATCGCAGAACAAGGCAGTACTTCTATGAGAACTTATCCATGATCCCTGACAAGAAGAACTATGACATATATGACGTCATCGGTGGGCGCTTTATTGGGACCTTGGATGAGGCATTTGTGGTCAACTTCGCATCTCCTGGAGCGACCTTCATCACGAAGGGGGATATGTGGCGGGTAGTTGAGATGGCTGAAGATCAGATAAAAGTGGAGCCAGTTGAAGACCCAAGCGGAGAAATTCCTTCTTGGATCGGAGAGGAAATTCCCGTCCCTTATGAGGTGGCGCAAGAGGTTGGACGCATCCGAGCTAGAGTGGCTTCAATGCTAGAAAAGAAAGAGGATGCAGCCGAGGAACTCATGAAGACTTATCCCACTGATGCCAGCACTGCCAAAAAGCTGATAAAACTCGTCCAAGAACAAACCGAGGGCAACTACCCGATTCCGACGGATAGTTGTGCTGTCATCGAATGTGAAAACAGAACGATAATAATAAACGCCTGTTTTGGGCATAAGGTGAACGAGACGCTGGGGCGAGTGATCGTCTCATTGCTAACCGCACGCTTTGGCAGCAGCGTGGCAATGGAAATCGATCCCTACAGAATTGAACTCGAGTTGCCAAGAAAACTTTCCGCAGGACAGATAAAGGAGCTGATACTGGACATAAAGCCAGAGTATATCGAGCCAATCATCGAAATGACACTTAAGAGCACCGCGCTTTTCAAGTGGAAGATGGTCCATGTCGCAAGAAAATTCGGAGTTTTTAGCCGCGATACAGATTACCGGTTCGTTGACGACAAACTGCTTGATGTTTTCACTGACACCCCCCTATATGATGCAACGATGAGGGAGATCTTCCTAGACAAATTAAACATTCCCAAGACAGAGGGTGTCCTAGAAAAAATGCTTTCTGGAGAGATTGAGCTTGTTACATCTGGAGTTAGCCCGATTGGACTTGCAGGCCGAGAATCCAGCAAGGAACTGATAGCTCCTGAAAAAGCGGATGGATCGATTTTACTTGCGCTAAAGGAGCGGATCATGAACGATAGGATCATACTTTTCTGCGTAAACTGTAAAAAATGGCTTTCTCAACGTAAGGTCAAACAAGTACCTGAAAGGCCGGAATGCCCACTCTGTAACTCAAGGATGATAGCTGCACTAAAACCTTGGGAGAAAGAAGAAATAAAAATCACCAAGCGCCCTGATAAACTTAGATCCGAAGAGGATAAAAAACGGGTCCAGAGAGTGTATGGGAATGCAAATCTCGTCCTATCCCATGGAAAAACTGCGGTCATTGCATTAGCAAGCAGGGGGCTCGGACCCAAGAGCGCATCTAGGGTGATCCGCAGATTAAGGGATGAGGAAGATTTTTACAGAGAGATTCTGATGGCAGAAAGAGAATACACTAAAACCAAGAGGTTCTGGCACGATTAAACAGAAAGCTCGTATCTAAGCTCTTTCAACGTGGCAATCCTCTCTGCGAACGCATTGTGTTGATGGATGCTTTCCTCGTTCGTCTGTCTGATGGTCACAAGGGAGTCATCTGGCAAATCCTTGAATTCTTGAACGATCTTTTGTGCCATGATTCTCACGCAATCCTCCACAAATCTTGGATTTCTGTGCGCGGTCTCTACTATGAAGGTTTCATCCGATCTTTTCAGCAATTCGTAGATTTGAGAGCTCATCGAACTCTCGATAATGTCCATCAGTCTCTCAAGCCGAACTTCATAACTATCGTGTACTTCAATGGAAATAAACCCGCGCCCTCGCTGGTTATGGGTGGCCATGGGCACTTTATCGAGGAAGGATTCGATTTTCTCAGGGGGAATGCCCAACTTCTCCATCTCATCTCGGGCCTTCTCACGCATGATTTCCTGCACGCAAGGGCATGTGGTCATACCAACCACTTCCACGCCGACGGTCTTTCTGATCTTCCTGTCCGATCTAGTAGCAATGGCCCCTGCAAAAATGTCTACGACCTCTTGGCACCTAACATTTGTAGCAGGTGTCTTTCGTTTCACTATATATTCACTGCGCATCTTTATCTCTGCCCGAGAAGCATATTCATGCCGATTTAAAAGATTCCGTGCAATTACAACACAGAGTTCTTCTGTATCGTAGACTGGCGAGGAAGTTGCCTCCTCGAGCACCTCATCGATCGCCTCAAAGTTGCGTGATAAATTGGCGCCCTTCCTATCAGGCGGCAAATCAACGAAGATGTCAAACGTTGAGAGGAGGATGATCGATCTCTTTTCTTTTCGAGCGACTTCTACAAGTTTTTTAACTCCTGTAACGCCTACCCTTGTTAGGTTTATTAAGACTTCTGGCCTATTTGCTTGTATGTCTGGTAAAACCACGATAACTCCTCATTTTATCATTCGTCTCAAACAATAAGGATTGCGATATGAGTCACCTCACCATTAAGACCGTTTTTGAGGAGTGCTTGACAACCTTTTCGGCGACACTACCCAGCAAGAATCGGTCTATTTTGCCAAGTCCCCTGCGACCCATAACGATTAAGTCGCATCCTAAATCTTCAGATGTCCTCAGAATTTCGTCCGCTATGTCGCCCTCTCGTAGAATGCATGTGACTGGAATGCCTTGAATGCGCTTCGCTGCCTCCTGCACCATGTTTAGCGCTTGACTCTTAAAAGTACCTGGGGTGACTATATCAGCAAAAGCAAACATTCTCATAGCAGAGGGCACTACCGTCAGAATGGTGATGCTGGACTCGGTACATTTTGCCAATTCCACTGCCCAATCAAGGGCCCTCTTCGAATCCTCAGATCCGTCATATGCGATTAAAATTTTTTTCATCTCCTCCAGCCCCGATGTATTTAGGCCAACGACCATATTTTTAATCCACAAATTTATAAACTATATCAATCCAATTGATGATATACATGATGCACATGCACAAACACATCCAGATCTTTGACACTACACTTAGGGATGGAGAGCAAACGCCAGGAGTTTCATTAAAAACCGAGGATAAACTCCTCATAGCTCGCCAACTAGACAAATTAGGCGTTGACATAATAGAGGCGGGGTTTCCCATTTCATCAAAGGGTGAAAAGAAGTCTGTGGAGAGTGTCGTAAGTGCTGGATTGCATGCCAAGATATGCGGATTAGCGAGGGTAAATAAACCCGATATCGATGCATGCCTTGATTGCAATGTGGACATAGTACACACCTTCATCCCAACCTCTGATATTCAGATTCAGTATACGATAGAGAAAAGCAAAGAAGAAGTATTGCAACTGGCCGTAGAGGCGGTAGAATACATCAAAGAGCATGGGGTAGAGTGTCTTTTCTCGGCGATGGATGCCACTCGAACGAACACTGACTACTTGCTCAGGGTCTACAAAGAAGTCGAAAAGGCGGGAGCTGATACTATCAACGTTCCAGATACCGTTGGCATAACATATCCTTCAGCCATGAAAGAGTTGATCGAAAAGGTCTATAACACCGTGAAAGTTCCCATCGATGTACATTGTCATAACGATTTCGGGCTGGCTGTAGCGAATTCCCTAGCGGCGGTAGAGGCGGGTGCTCGTCAGGTACAGACATCCGTAAACAGTCTGGGAGAGAGAGCAGGAAATGCAGACCTTGCTGAGACTGTAATGAGCTTGCACTCGATTTATAAATTGAGAACGAACATTCAAACGAAATACTTGGTGGAAACATCACGATTGGTAGAAAGGCTGTCGGGAATTCAAGTTCCTCCAAATACGCCCATCGTTGGGGATAATGCATTTTCCCATGAATCTGGGATACATACACATGGCGTTTTGATGAGAGCCGATACCTTTGAGCCAGGTGTTATGACGCCCGAGATGGTTGGACATGTGCGCCGAATAGTGGCAGGCAAACACGCTGGCAAACATGCCGTAAAACAAATGCTAACCAGTGCGGGGCTAAATCCGACAGATGGCCAACTAGCAGAGATAATGCAACGAATTAAGGACCTCGGCGACAAAGGAAAGAGGGTGACAGATGCGGACCTGTATACCATTGCGGAGGTAATCATGGGTGAGGTCGCAAAAGGAGAGCAGGCAATAGTGTTAGAAGAGGTCTCGGTCATGACAGGAAACAAGATCACACCAACGGCATCCATAAAAGCAGTCGTTAATGGGAAACCAAAGATTGGCGCCCAAACTGGAGTCGGACCGGTAGATGCCGCTCTTTGCGCGGTGCAGACGATCTTGGGTGAGGATGCAAGCATAAAGCTGCGAGACTTTAGGATAGAGGCAATAACCGGCGGATCTGATGCACTGGCAGAGGTGATCATCGGAGTGGAGGATAAAAAAGGCAATATTGTGACCGCAAGAGCCGCCAGAGAAGATATCGTAATGGCTTCGGTTGAGGCATTGGTAAGCGCCATAAATAGGCTGATGATAAAGAAAGGATGACCGTTAGACTGGGCTCAGAATTTTTTACAGTTCTCAATTGCATTTCATTTGTTTGTTGATTGGTGATATTGCCCGCAGGCTTTTTCAGCCCATTATCGCACCGCAAAAACCCAAGGTATGATCCATACAGTACAGTTATCAATTTTTATCAAGAACGGTTTCGATTAGGGATTAAATAATAAATATGATCAATCCTCAACCTGCCCTCTTCTCGCCTTCTTTGCGCAACAAGGGTAGCAGCTGCTCCTGTAGTTCTTGAAGTCTCTTTTGAATTCGCTTCTCTTGTCTTTCCAGAGTTTTTAGCCTTAGATCAAGGGTCTCTTTTTTCTCTGCCAACTCCACTTGAGTTGCACTTTTTTCCGATTTAATGAGCAGTTCGCCGACGATTTTATAGATCGCTGCCTTGTCGTCCAACTTCTCCAGCTCCTCTAACGCCCGCTCTGTATCGCGAAGCATCATCTCTACCTGGGTTTTCTGCCCAAACATAGCCTGAGCTTGCTGCTGTGCTTGTTGCAATTGTGCCAATTGATGTTGGACCTGTGGAGGTAATTCAGTACTCATTTTATCACAACCATATCATATGCGACCTTAATAAACCTTAACCATGTATTCAGTAAAGCTCTAAGAGAGACTATATCTTCTGCTTCTGCCCGAAGCTTGATCGTATCTCCCTCAAGAGCCAAACTGATATTGGATCTCTGCGAAGGTATATTTCTTAGCTCAGGAAGCAGCGAGTTATAGATGATGTCTGCATGTTCCCTTAATTCAATCTCGAACTCGCTATATGTCGTCATATCATCTAGCTTTAACTCGCTTGATTACTGTGGGGCGCTCTTTTAAAAGCACCCGATGTCCACAATAGGGGCACCTAATTCCGCCATACTCCTGGTCAACTTCTACCTCCCGCTTGCATCTAGCGCATTTGTAGGACACCGGTTACGCCTCTTCTTCAACTTTTGCCAGGGACCTGTTTATGGATTTCCCCATAGGCGTTTGAGGAGCATAGGTGCCTCCAGCAAATGTTTTTTTGCATTTCGAACAAGACCAAATGCCAGTGCTAACCCGAGATACGGATTTTCTACCGCATTGTGGACATTCATGCGCGGAATGCATGATATCCTCAATATCTGCTACCATTTTCCTAACTTTTCGCCCATATCGAGGCCCAAAACGCCCTGCAGATCTAGTCTTTTTTCCCTTCTTCCCGGCTCTGGTCATCAACTATCTCCAAGTATTTCTCCCTTATATCTTTTGCCTTTTTATACACAAGATCTGTAATATGAAAGATCTGATCAAATGTTAGAGGTCCCATTCCGCTTTTTTGTATTCCAGCTAAGGAGCCGTCCTTGCCTGTTATGATCGTGATCAGAGTGGATGCGATTAATTCTTCATCCAAACTCGGGTCGAGTATGATTTCCCCATCTATATCCGCAGCTGTGATAGCGACTGGAAGATCATTTATTGGTAACGGAACATCTTCCTCACCTAACCCGTACCTCACATTTGGAAGTTTTGTATTTAACAAAGCAGCAATGGCACCCAATGCTGATGCATCCATAAGATTTCCATCATGGTCAAGCACGTAGACATCAATGAAGACCGTCCAAATATCCTCGCCCTCAGTAATGCACAGCTTTGTCAAATCTATCGCCCCTGATTCTCTCACACCACGATCCACAACTCTTGCTAATTCCGTAGCGTTCTCATCCGGAGGACCTGGCTCGAAGGAGGGCGATGCGATCGGAGCGAACTCAGCATTCGTGATGATTGCACCTTGATCGGGTGTATCCGGGAAAGGTTTGCCAGGCTGTATCTTTACGCCCACGACGACCTGGGTATTCCCTATTTTGACTTTTGCTGAGCCTTCTGCATTATCTATAATCCTAGTCTCAACCCCTATTTGGCGATATTCGTCAAAGGCTCTCCCATCCACTCGCTTGCCCTTCTTGGCAAGATTGTAAATATAATCCCTCTTAATCTCTGCAATGATATCATCAGACATTATTAACACCTTCGTATTTTGAGATCAGTGCACTTCGCTGCACTTCATATATCTCTTTGCAGCCTTTTTTAGCCAGCTCAATTGCCCTTGTAAATTCTTCTTTGGTCAAGTGACCATCCATTTGCAATAGAGTGACCTTACCGTCCTGTGTCATCGCAATCGGCATATCTGCTTCCCCATAATTGTCCTCTGCACCTGTCAAATCTAGAACGATCTCTCCGTCCACTTTCCCGACAGCGCATGAAGATACGATACCTCGCATGGGAATGCCCGCATCTGCCAATGCAACTGATGAGGCATTGATTCCAGCTGTCCGCGTACCTGCATCCGCTTGCAGTATTTCCACAAAGATGTCTATGACTGACCTAGGGAAATATTCTTTTAGGATTACAGGTGCTAGGGCTTCTCTGCTCACCTTAGATATTTCTATCGACCTTCTGTCTGGTCCAGGCCTTTTCCTCTCTTTCACAGAGAAAGATGCCATATCGTATCGATAGCGAAGGATCACCTGAGTGGCTTCCTGAAGATGGCGTGGATGAACTGCCCTAGGTCCATATACTGCGGCAATTACCTTATTTCCGCCAAGTTCCATATAACAAGAGCCATCCGCTCGCTTTAGAACGCCTACCTCCATCCTGATAGGCCTAAGCTCGTCTACCTTTCTTCCATCGAGCCTTTTTCCGTTTTCTATAAGTTTGTTGGGCTTATCACTCATACTCTATTTCTCCCTTCCTTCCTTTCTCTTTTCGCTGTTTTTATCATATCCCTAACTATATCTGTTAGTCCAGCCGTATGCGATTCTCGCTCTATTTTTAACAAAGTCTGGATAGCTAGATCCATATCATCCTCTTTACCATTGACCCAAATACGACCGTTTTGACCGATAAATATGTTACAATCCAGCTCCTTTTTCAGCAAATTAATCATGGAGCCCCCTCGCCCTATCACCCGAGGTATCCGGGTATGAGAGATCTGGATTATCCTACCACTTCGTAGTGGATTGAACGTTTCCACCGTGAGGTCTACCCTCATGGTAGCATCTACATCTTTTACCTTTGCAATGAACAAATCACCTATATCAAGATGCTGACCCATATCAAACGGATATATGCGATCCGGATGCTCTGATATGTGCAGAAGCGCTTCATAAGGCGAATTGATGTCGACGACCCAGTTTGAAAAGCTGATGTCAACCACTTTTCCGATCACATTATCGCCAGTATGTGGCATATACTTTCCAGATAGGGGAATAACCCTGAGCTCTTTTTGATCTAAGATTCCATATACCGATGCATGTACCTCTCCACCTGCAACATATGTGCCCTCCCCTGCCCGCTTGACATCATCAGAAAGTAAGTCACCGGGAATAACCAGTTTCATGCTTGCCTCATCAATTTGGTCTCGGCATTACCCTTTGTGAGATTGTTCACCAAGTCGTAGAACTCACCCTGTATGCCGGCGGGAATTTTTATTATAGCTACCCACGACCCGTCACTTTGCCATTCTTCCTTCACCAATTGTCCAAAGCCCTGGACTGCACCATAGGATTTGCCAGCATATTCAGCAGGAATCTTGACCGCTATATTCACCTCATCGAAACGAATGGGTATTATCGGCCTGATTTTTTTCATAACCTCGTTGACCATTTCATCGTCGCTCTTGAAGGGATCGATATGGATGCCTGCCTCCTCCATAGCTTTTTCTATTCTGGAGGGGGGATGCGGAGCGCGCGTTTGCGGGTTAAATGCGTTCCTCGTTATTATATCTATCACCCGCTTGCGTTTATTTTCTTGCATCCTTCTCCTTTGCTCAGATGTGAGCTGGATCTCCCCATGAGATATTATCTCCTTGGAGATCGCGTACACCTCGGTCGTCCCGAAGACTGTCATAAGCTTATCATCTGCAACTCGATCCCCAGCTGATGCATCCTCAAATATATCTTCTACAGCCAATATTTTCTCGATATTCACGTCTTCGCCTCTTTTCAACGCCAATGCTGCCTCTGGATCGACTAAAATTTCGAAATGTAATCCATGAGTTTTATATCTAGCAACTACGGCTTCATCAAGGGTGACCATTAAAACCGCCTATTTTTTAGAAACGTGACGGTCGAGAATTTGCTGGACGTAAACCTTAACCTCTTCTGGCGCCAATTTTTTGAACAGCCTAATCTCGGATTCGATGATACCGACTTCTACCGTCTGCGCATCGATTTTTCCTTCTGTCGCCTTGTATAAGGCTTCAAGCCCTAGTAGTATGGCCTCATCAAGGTCAAGATCGTCCTTATATTGCTCCTCGAAAACCTCTATGGCAGTGTTCCTCCCATCCCCTATACCAGTCGCCTTGTACTCCAGTAATGTGCCAGATGGATCCGTCTCGAAAAGGGAGATGGAATCGCCATTGATGCCCGCTATGAGCATTGCGGTTCCATATGGTCTGACGCCACCAAACTGAGTGTAAGATTGCATATGGTCACAAATCTTCTTGGCCAGAGTCTCCACACCAATGGACTCATTATAAACCACCCGGTTTATCTGAGCCTCTACACGCCCTCTGTCGATCAGTATCCTGGCGTCTGCCACCAGACCAGATGCAGCCGCACCTATGTGATCATCTATCTGAAATATCTTCTCTACAGATGGCGGCTCAAGCAGCCTGCTGGTAATTCTTTTATCCACTAGGAGGACAACTCCGTCTTTTGCCTTTATACCGACCGCAGTTGTTCCTCTTTTCACAGCTTCCCTTGCATATTCCACTTGGAACAATCGCCCATCCGGACTGAAAACCGTTATAGCCCTATCATAAGCCATTTGTACTGGCCCCATCATAATGCATCACCTTTCATAAATACCTACCATCATACATCAACTTTCCATAAATAGTTTTACCACATATTAGATCAATTTATGGTGTCTTTAGAATGGTCCACTTGTCGCATAAACTTTTCTGTTACGCTTTTCACTGTTCCTGAGGTTCCTAGGACGCGAATTCCCACTCTTGTCCCATGAACACGATTGATTGTCGCAAGTGCTGCCCTTACCATGGCAGTCCTATCATGAGCACATCTCAGGATGCCTCTCCTCCCATCAAAGTCGAGCACCCATAAGTTGCATGAGTTGGAGCCAACGTCTCCCAGAAGCGACGATGTGGAGGACCATAGTTCATTGATCAGCTCACTACGATCTATTTTTCCAGCTGACAGAACCTCGAACGCTATATACCTTTTTCTTTCACGCATTGAGGAGGGCACGTTTTTCATAATAACTCCACGCCATTCATCACATATCCCGGCAGCTTTTTTTTACGATTGCGCGTGATGATGTTCCAGGGCGTCTGGCTGAGCGCCCAAACTGCCTCACTCTCGCTCATACCGAACAAACCAGCCAAGGCAATTAACTCCCTCGGAGCCCTTAGGTCGTATTGGGACCTGGCACCACTGCTTAGGGTCATTGAAACGTCGAATTTTCTTGCAAGCTTCAGATTTCTTTGAAAAGCAGAAAGTGCCCTTACCCTAGGGATGCCTCTTGTGTATAGGATCTCATCAAGATTGAACTCAATGGCAACTTCGTTCTCAGCAGCAAATTCAGCTAGTATATGGTTGAAATGATGGGAAGGATGTGCAAGGATGTCTACCTCTGAGTTTTCAACAGCAGCCCTATTGATCTTTGGATCGCCACCATGAACGAGCAAAACATCCACCTTGGGGCGATAAATCTCAATCTGTTTCCTTAGCCCTGAGATTGTATCAGCCACGATTTCAATACCACTAATGACCCCCTCGCCAGTGACTTCACCCCCCAAATTCGAATGATTTGTGATGGCAATGGCGGTATAACCATATCTTTTCGCCACTGAAACCAACCGTTCAGGTGGGTCCTCAGGAGAAGAATGCACATTGAGATCATAATAATTGGGCATCTAATAACCCCTCCATGAACCTAATCGCATTTTCCCTACGAGCCGGATAGGAAATAATTTTCATTTTAGCAACAACTGCATCATCAGTTTGAGCTAGCTTGACATCACCCCTATATGCCGCCTGCTTATCAAATCTGATATAAAAATTGCAGTCATCATCAATGTGTCGTTTTAGTTCATCCTTCAACTGTAACAGTTCAGCTTTGGGTAAGTTTCTCAAAACAGCAAGAAACAACTGATGATATTCTGGATCTAAATTCGCCTCCAAGACCGTAATTGGGTTCCCAAAGTGACCTTTCGTCATTGTGGTCTTAATTTCGCAGCCCTCTGATAAGAATAATGTTAGAGAGGATTTCACGCGGGATATGTCTTCTGTGGCATGTGCAAACGTTCTGAGTAGTATATTACGAATCATTTATCTATTTATTTACATCTATTCTTTTTACCAGCAGAGGTCTTGCCCCTGAAGGCGCGCCCTTTGTGAGATGGATTGCAAATCCAACTCAACTCTGGATCACTCTGGATGGACGGATGGCTGCGATCCATAAGTATCACCTCATACCACTTGCTTTTGCCGTCCTCGCCGACCCAGTATGAATTCAACACCTCCAAATTGGGATGTTTGCGTGACGCACGCTCTTCTGCAATTCTCTGAAGGGATTTAGCCGGCGTGATGCTATGTACACCCATGTGCGCACTTCTCCTTCCACCAGTGAAGCGAGATATGCGCCTTCCACCTCTGCGGACTTTGGCCCTTACCAAGATTATGCCCTGCTTGGCTTTGTATCCCAGCTCTCTGGCTCGGTCTAACCTAGTAGGATGCTCAATTCGTTGTATGGTGGGCTCTCTGCGCCATTCTTGTAGCCGATGCCACATCAATTCGTCCACATACGTCTTTTTTGGCCTTTTGTGGGCATCTCTTATGTATGAATAAAATGATCTTGTCATAGGTCTTGCAATGTGCCTCCGATGTTAATAAACTTTTCTCGTTAGATTAGATGTGCCTGGCCAGCTCACGAGCCACATCCGTTGCTGAAATAACGCCGATTGGAATGTTTTTGGTCACGTATGCGCTTCTGGCAGACATCACGAATGCCCTATGGATTTGGTGGGAATGCATGAAAGCCGCCGCATCTTTAAGGCTCATATCCGGGTCCACGGCAAGCGTTTGAGGCGACATGATACTCTCAGCAACTACGTCGGTTTTCCCCTCTGCATAGCACTTTACCAGATCCATATCAGTAACCACCCCCCAGGTCTCTCCCGTGCTGTCGACCGCAACGACGCCAGAAATGTCGTTTTTTATCAGAACTGCCGCAATCTCCTTGACAGACGTATCCAAATGGATCGTAACTACACCTTTAGTCATAACATCTCGTACTTTCTTCATTTTCCATTCCCCACATTTATTTAGCAGAAACTATCTTAATGATGTCACCATCTTCCAAAACGTGTTTTTCGCTGAGCCTGCGCTTCGTCCTCGCATCTATAGCATACAAGAAGCTTTTACCCAGGTCGGTGTGGACTTGATATGCCATATCATGTGCAGTCTGCCCTTTCTTCATCAAGAATGCGTCCGGCAATACTCTCCCATCCTTATCCGAGAACTTGTTCTCGTCCTCCACCGGGTAAGCTACTATCATGTCCAGCAGTTTGAAGACAGCACGGTTCACACATTCTTGGATGCCTGTGCTACCATATCGCTTTAGCAAAGATTTTAGGAGGTCCAGGCATTCTTTTTGAGCCTGAGATAGCTCACCCGTGATCTCAAAATCGGAGTCACCAGGAAGGTAGCTGAGCAATCCGCTCTTTTCACCCATTCTGAGCACCAGTTCAGCTTCGGATGAAGTGGGAACTACCATATAGTCTTTCAGTGAAAGAAGTTTTTGGATGTTTTCTTTTGGAGCGATATCGATCTTGTTTGCTGCGATTATCATCGGTTTAGTCGTCTTTCTGATCTCGTCTGCTATGCGCATTAGGTCTTCATCAGACCATGATGCCGGCTTGTCGCCCAAAGATGCATTATGCAATGCCTCTTTTATCCTTGTTTCATCCGCACCGGCGCCCATCAGTTGCTCTGCGAAAACCTGCTCAATCCTAGTGGACTGAATTTTTCGAACCAATCGACTCCAGTTGCGCTTGAGGATGCCAAAAAGCCACAGCGTCATTTCCCGCTCCAAGAAACGTACATCTTCAAGGGGATCCCGGGTTCCTATCTCCACAGGATTGCCCTCCGCATCCGTTCCCCCCGAGGAGTCAACCACATGTATGACCGCCTGGGCCTGACGCAACTGATCCAAGAATTCGTTTCCCAGACCTTTTCCCAGATGGGCGTCTGGAACCAGACCTGCAACGTCTATGAATTCAATAGGGATGAACCGATTTCCACCTATGCAATTGTTGCAAGGAACGCCAAGTTCCTTACATGGACATTTCGTTCGTACATGGGAAATCCCATGGTTGGCATCGATTGTGGTGAAGGGATATGACGCTATTGCCACATCCACCATCGTTGATGCCTTGAAATAAGTCGATTTGCCTGTATTTGGCTTCCCTGCAATTGCGATGCTCAACATCCAGTTACAATAGGATGTGAACTTAATTAAGAGTTGCGAACTAAAAGGGGGTTAAAATCCTAGAACTTTTGATTAAGATAAATAGATAAATAAAAAAATTGTAGAAGGGATTGCTACCTTCGTTTTAGCCTCCCTTCGTTTTAGCTTAATATTCTCTTCGTCTAATCAAATATGCAACCGCTAGGAGTCCAACGATTGCGAAGGCTGCCTCAAATCCCGGTATACCAGGCGTTGGCGTGGGTGTTGGAGCTGGGGCTAGCGTTGGTCTGACTGTAGGTGCTGGTGTTGGTTTTGGTGTAGGCGCTGGTGTGGGTGCTGGTGTAGGTGCTGGTGTTGGTTTCGGTGTTGGCGCAGGTGTGGGTGCAGGTGTGGGTGCTGGTGTGGGTGCTGGTGTGGGTGCTGGTGCTGCTGTTGGTGTTGCTGTTGGTGTTGCTGTTGGTGTTGCTGTTGGCGCTGGTGTTGCTGTTGGTGTTGCCGTCGGTGTAGGTGACGGTACGTACCCGCCGCCACCTGTTCCAGGAGTTACGGGCGTAGGCGTGGGTGTAGGTGTGGGCGTGGGTGTAGGCGTAGGCGCCACCCCAACCGATACAGATTTAGTTGCGGTTAGATACCCTGATTTTGTCGCAATTATCTCCAATGTGCCTGTCAGAAGCGGTTTAAATATCGCTTGACCGCTTGCATCCGTCGATGCATATATTGGCGTTCCACCATTCAGGATAAACTGTACGAATACGCCTGAGACAGGACTGCCTGACGCTGTAACGGTTACCGTTAAGGCTAGGTCTTGAACCGCTGGATCAGGAGAGACTGAAATAGCAAGCTGATCTACAGCAGATGCGGGTGCGATTAATGAAGATGCCAATACGAGAATTGCTAAAACAATTCCCCATTCAACTCTTTTTTTCATGGTTAGTTCATCTCCCCACAAATCAAAAGAGTCATGTGACCGTCGCAGTCACAGGCCCTGCATGGTCTATTATGCTTGCTAGGTTTGCTGGATAGTCACCTATCGCATATGCTCCTGCATAGAGGGTATAACTACCCACTGTTGCCTGAGACGGGATATGCACGAGTACAGGCATATTCGTTACAGACTGACTTGCAGTTAAATAGACCGTTCCTATACCAGCTATACCTTCTCCGCCGGATTCAATTCCACTGACAACAACGACATACCACCCAGTAACAGTTGAACTCATGTTTATGCGCGCAGTGAAGTTCTGTCCCTTGCTGGCGGTTGAATCGTCGATCGAGACTGACGTGATGGTCACAGGCAACGCCTGAACCGTCAATGAAATGCTAACCGATGTGTTGGTGTTAGCGTTCGTACTGCTGTCTGTCGCAGTAACAGCCAAGTTGTAGGTCCCAGGTGCTGTCGTTGGCGCTGCGGTCGTGGTTACGCTGTAAACGTCTGTAGTGCCAACCTTCGTCATCGCTGTCGTAGCAGAGCCCCCTATTGCAGAGAGGTTCACTGTAACGCTTGCGATGCCAGTACCATCCGTTACCGTTACGCTCAACTGAGATGTTGCAATCCCGTTTGCGTATATGGTGGATGGCGTCGCAGTTGGGTTGGTAACTATGGGTGCAAATGTGTCTGGTACGGCTGTAACAGTCAATGAAATGCTACTGGTTGCCGTATTCGGAGTGGTATTAGTGTCAGTCGCAGTGACTGTTAAGCTTTTGGTTCCTAAGGCTGTCGATGTCGATGCAGTCGTGGTTACGCTGTAAACGTCTGTAGTGCCAACCTTCGTCATCGCTGTCGTAGCAGAGCCCCCTATTGTAGAGAGGTCCACTGTAACGCTTGCGATGCCGACATTATCCGTTACCGTTGCGTTCAACACAGATGTCGTAGCTCCATCCGCAGGTATTGAAGATGGGGTTGCTGTTGGGCTTGTTATCACAGGTGCTGTTGTGTCTGGTGCTGCCTGAAGTGTCATGGCAGGCATAACATCAAAGCCTGCACCTGTTGTAGTCACGGAAACCGGTCCAGCGGTGTAGCCATCTCCATTGTCTGTTACTTTCGCGTAGATCACATCGCCGGGAGCCCATACATGGTTTGGAATGGACTCCGAATCGCACATATACATGTTATTTGTACCAGATGCGCCGGTTGGACCTATGGTGTCGGATACATAATTGGCTTCATCTCCCAGATAGTAGATGATGACCGTGTGTCCGTTTGCTGGCGTGCTGTCTGCGGCATCGTTGACCGTTCCAGAAATCCAGTGGGCTGCTTGAGCCCCGCTCATCAGTGCCAAGAAAGCCACTGTTAAGACAAATACAAGACATATTTTCTGTTTCATCTTTTTCTCCCTTCTCACTTCCTATTCAGTATTTTTTTCTAATTCAATTATTAATTTTTTCTTTTTGACTCAAGTAGGCATCCATGTCGTATTTCCTGTAACCGATACTTCGTAGCCTGCGCCTGTTGTGATGTTGAAGTTCGTACCCATGCCTCCAAATAGTGAAATCCAACCTTCTGATTTCTGGGTAACAGGGTTCCATCGGTTGACTGCATCGCAGTTGGATCCTATTGAACTCATCAGTTGAGAGGCATTGGATTTGGTTGTGAAGTAGGGAAGTCCGACCCAATTCTTGCCAGTGCTGCCAGGTTTTTTGACGAGATTGATGCTTTGTGTGGTGGGTATGGTTCCTAAGACTGAGAAAGTCGTGTTTGCTGTGACCGATACTTCGTAGCCTTCGCCAGGCACTATTGCAAAGTTAGTGCCCATGCCTCCAAATAGTGAAATCCAGCCTTCTGATTTCTGGGTAACAGGGTTCCATCGGTTGACTGCATCGCAGTTGGATCCTATTGCAGACATTAATTGGGATGCTGTTGTAATGTTCGTTTCAAGAGGTATGCTGATCCAGTTCTTGCCTGTGCTTCCAGGCTTTTTGACGAGGTTGTACTGGATTTGAATGGCACTTGTGACCTCCAGAGAAATGCTAACGGATGTGTTGGAATTGCCGTAGATGTCTGTGGCATTTACCGGAAGACTAAAAGTACCTTCCACACTTGAGTTGGTTGTACAATTATAAATGGAGGCCGTAGCGTTAATGACTTCCTTGAGGCTCATCATGTGATTACTCAGACCACCAATTTGAGAGAGGTTTACTGTAACCGTATCAATGTCATAAGAGGTTTTGTACACTTTGACGCTCAGTTCCGTAACGCCTGTATTGATGCTTATTTGCGATGGGCTTGCCTGGGGCTCTGCCACGATGGGTGGCGGTACCCAAATTTCGAGTGTCATGGTAGGCTCAGTATCGAAGCCTGCACCTGTGGTAGTCACAGAAACTGGCCCAGCAGTGTAGCCGTCGCCGGTGTCAATTACCTTGGCGTAGATTACATCGCCGGGAGCCCATACGTGACCTGGAATGGACTCAGCATCACACATATACATGTTACTCGTACCAGACATACCAGCGGGACCTATGGTGTCGGATACGTTATGGGCTTGGTCTCCCAGATAGTAGATGATGACCTTGTGTCCGTTTGCTGGCGTGCTGTCTGCGGCATCGTTGACCGTTCCAGAAATCCAGTGGGCTGCTTGCGCTCCGCTCATCAGTGCCAGGAAAGCCACTGTTAAGACCGAAATAAAAATAAGTTTATTCGCTCTCATCTTTTTTTTGATACCTCCCTTTCCCTATTTTTATGTGCGTATTACATATATATACTTTTATCCACCTAATAGCCCATGATTCCCACAACAGTAAACGTTGTGTTGGCGTTGACAGATACCTCGTAGCCTTCATAGGGTGTAACAGCAAAATTCGTGCCCATGCCGCCCATCAGTGAGATCCAGCCTTCTGGTTTCTGGGTAACAGGGTTCCATCGGTTTATGGAGTCACATGTGGGCCCTATTGCCTTCATTAAGGAGGATGCATTTGTAATGGCAGGATTTTCAGGCATCGATATCCAATTCTTACCTGTGCCGCCGGGCTTTTTGACGAGGTTAACGTCATATTTTGCAATGGTTTCGGACCCAATAATTCCCTTGGCTCTGACCTTATAATACCTATGGGAATAAGCATCCGCATCGTTATCTGTCCAAGAATATCCATAACCTGTAGCTATGGGAGTAACTAGGCTGACTCCAGATGTGTTTGATGCATAGATGTCAAAATTGCCCAAAAGGGATTCAACCCAGGTTAATGTGACCGTATTATCCGCATTTAACACCACTGTCAATCCAATGGGTGCAACTGAAGGCACTACGCTGACGTTAACGGTGTCAGTGTCATTGTTGCCTGCTGCGTCAGATACGGTGAGGGTTGCCGTGTAGGTGCCAAAGGTTGGGTAAAGATGGGTTACTATAGCGCCTGTAGCATCCTCCTGAATGCCGTTGCTGGCATCGAAGTCCCAGGAGTAGTTTACTATAGCGACGTTATCGGTGGATGATGATCCATTGAATTCAGCAAAAGTGCCGTTTAATACAATTTGGTTGGGACCCGCATTGGCTGTCGGTGGCGTTACATCCTTTACTGTGACCGTTAGAGTGTCATTGCTCGCTCCGGCGTTTATGGTGAGGGTTACGGTGTAAACGCCTGGTTGAGCGTAGATATGGCTCACGTTAACTCCTGTGGCATCTGATTGGATGCCGTCGCTTGCATCGAAATCCCAAGAGTAGTTTAACGCACCTGAAGAGCCTGAGCCGTTGAAATAGACTACGATGTCCTCGTTAACCGTCTGGTCAGGACCTGCATCTGCTATTATTGCCGCGACGGTGATGTTGACTATGTCAGTGTCATTGTTGCCTGCTGCGTCAGATACGGTAAGGGTTGCCGTGTAGGTGCCAAAAGCGGGATAAAGATGGGTCACAACAGCACCTGTAGCGTCCTCTTGAATGCCATCGCTGGCATCGAAGTCCCAGGAGTAGTTTACTATAGCGACATTGTCGGTGGATAACGTTCCATTGAATTGCACAAGAGTGCCGTTTAGAACGTTCTGATCTGGACCTGCGTTGGCTGTTGGGGGCGTGATGTCATTCACTGTGACGACAAGGGTGTCATTGCTCGCTCCGGCGTTTATGGTGAGGGTTACGGTGTAAACGCCTGGTTGAGCGTAGATATGGCTCACGTTAACTCCTGTGGCATCTGATTGGATGCCGTCGCTTACATCGAAATCCCAGGAGTGGTTTAACGCACCTGAAGAGTTGGAACCGTTGAAATAGACCACCGTGTCTTCATCAACCGTCTGGTCAGGACCTGCATCTGCTCTGACCTCCGTGACAGTTATATTGACCGTGTCCGTGTCATTGTTGCCTGCTGCGTCAGATACGGTAAGGGTTGCCGTGTAGGTGCCAAAAGCGGGATAAAGATAGGTCACAACAGCACCTGTAGCATCCTCCTGGATGCCGTTACTGGCATCGAAGTCCCAAGAGTAGTTTACTATGGCGACGTTATCGGTGGATAAGGTGCCGTTAAATGTCACTGTTGTACCGTTTAAAACGGTCTGATCCGAACCTGCATTGGCTGTTGGGGACGTGATGTCGTTTACGGTGACTATTAGGGTGTCATTGCTCGCTCCGGCGTTTATGGTGAGGGTTACTGTATATACACCGGGATCGGCATAGACATGGCTCACGTTAACTCCTGTAGCATCCTCCTGGATTCCATCGCTGGCATCGAAGTCCCAGGAGTAATTGACTGCCATAGTGGAGGCTGAGCCGTTGAAATATACTATAACATCTTCATCAACCATCTGGTCAGGACCTGCATTCGCCATTACAGAGGCTTGAAGGGTCATGTCAGGCTCAACATCGTATCCTGCACCTGTTGTAGTCACGGAAACCGGTCCAGCAGTATAGCCGTCTCCGTTGTCAATTACTTTCGCATAGATTACATCGCCTTCTTTCCATGTATGGCCTGGAATCGCTTGGGCATCAATCTGGTACTTGTTATTTAAAATATCAGGATTCTCAACCGTTGGACCTATGATGCCAGAATTATTACGGGCTTCGTCGCCCAGATAGTATATGATGACCGTATGCCCATCAGCAGGCTTGCCGTCTGCTGCATCGTTGACAGTACCAGCAATCCAGTGGGCTGCCTGGGCCCCGCTTGCCAGTGCCAGAAAAGCCACCATCAAAACCGAAATAAAAATGAACTTATTTTTCAGCATTTCCTCTCACCTCACCATTTTGTGATTATGCCTTCCCTACTTTATTTTATCCGATGTGCCAGCCCGTAAATGAAAATAAAAAGGGAGGAATGAATGCACCATCAGTGCATTCAATTCAAACAGGTGTCCAGGTCACATTGCCTGTGACCGATACCTCGTATCCCCTGCCCGTTACGATGGCAAAGTTAGTGCCCATGCCGCCCATCAGTGAGATCCAGCCTTCTGGTTTCTGAGTAACAGGGTTCCATCGGTTGACTGCATCGCAGTTGGATCCTATTGAACTCATCACCGTAGATGCAGACGTAAGCGTGGTGTCGTAGGGCAAACCGATCCAGTTCTTGCCCGTGCTTCCGGGTTTCTTGACGAGGTCAATCTGGCTGATGGTTGCAGGTGCACCTGTCACGCTGAAGGTCGTATTCGCAGTAACCGATACCTCGTAGCCTTCGCCAGGCACTATTGCAAAGTTAGTGCCCATGCCGCCCATCAGTGAGATCCAGCCTTCTGGTTTCTGGGTAACAGGATTCCATCGGTTGACTGCATCGCAGTTGGACCCTATTACAGACATCAGTTGGGATGCGGTTGTGATGTTTGTGGTGAGCGGTATGCTGATCCAGTTCTTGCCCGTGCTTCCGGGATTCTTGACGAGGTTGTACTGAATGGTTACCTCAGATGCCACCACGATACTCTGCGTATTGTCAACCACGCTCAAGCCAGTTGTTGCGTTTATTCCCGTAACGTTTACGTAATAGGTGCCATCTGGAACAACGGTTGCATTCGTGTAGGTCCCATCCCAAGTCTTAGCGGTCGGATTGGTTACGCTGGAGCTGTGATACAATTCCTTCACAAGGTTGTGGTTTGAATCCTCGATTTGTATCCAGGCTTCCACCACTTCCGAAAATGCCACATCTATATCAGTGGTCTGCGGCGGTGCAATGGTGCGATTAGATATGGTGTAGGAAGTGATCGTTGGTGCCGAATAGAGCGATGTGGTCACACTTATGGTTGCGTTCTCGCCTTCCAAAGCATTGTCATCATATGCCGAAACGTTGAATGTATATGTCGTGGCTGGCGATAATCCGGTTACGCTGTAGTAGGCGTTAGCAGTGGTTACAAGTAACAAACCGTCCTGATATACCCTGTATCCGACGAGGTCCGCTTCTGTGTTTGCTGTCCACCACAAATCAACCCCAGTGGAACTTGGCGTGCCATTCGTTAATCCCGTCACCATCGCTGGCGAAGTTATGTCATTCACCACGATCGTCCATGTAACCGTGTTCGATGTGCCATTTGCATTGGTAGCATTCACGGCAACGCTGTAGGTTCCGTTAACGCTCCAGCACGTTTCAAAGCTATCGTAATTCCAAATCTGATTTACCCCATCCCTGAACCAATTCCAAGTGGTAATAGCTTGATCGGCAGTTGCATTGAACCGTATTGCTTCCATTTCGTTAACCGTTATACTGAGTGAACTGCCTGTTACGTTGTTATAACCCACAATAATTGGTGCAGGGTAGGAAGCCGTCGTTATGGTAACACCAGCGCTCAATTCTCCTTCATTGTCGCTATCATCCCATGCGGAAACGTTAAAGTAGTAAGTTGTGCTGGCCTCCAAACCAGTTACATTATAATATGTATTTGTGGTATTGTCCAATAGTGCCCCATTCTTGTACACGCTATATTTTAAAAAGTCTGAGGCTGTACTTGCATCCCACGTAAGGTTAACGGTGGTAAGAGTGGGTGTGTCACTTGTCAATCCAGTTACCTTTGCCGGTGGCGTTATGTCCTCCACCATCCACTCCCAAGTCTGTGTATCAGACAACCCTGAGGTAACGTTCGTTGCAACCGCAGAAACTGACCAATAACCTTCGACAGCACTCCCATTCGTATAACTGGCGGCTGTAGAAGCAGGTACGCCTGCATCTGTTTCGACCACGGTTCCATTTATACTCCATGCCACTGTTGTCGGCTGATCAACGGTGACCGAGAACGTTCTTGTCGCAGCCTCGTAATCATTCGGTGTGGTATCGGTAGGTGAATAGGATGTTATGGTTGGTGGCGTCCCTATTACCACCGTAGCGGTTAAATTCAATTTGGTAATACCACCAATGGAAAAAGTCGCGGTTTGATCCGCTTTGCCTTCCGACCCGGAAGGAAGTTTTATGTAGAATTCTATCGTTTTTTCGTTATCATTTTCGTTATCAGTTGAAACACCTAATTTCTCACCAGCAGCCACGCCATATTTGCCTGCTTCGGTTACCGTTATGTTACCCTGACCAGGTGATCCTACGGCATCAACTATTCTTCCTGTAACCACTGTATTAACGGGTGCGGGTTCCCCATTCACAGTTACGTCTCCATAAAAACTAGCAGGTAGAAAGACGTCAACTCCCGATACTGATGGCACTGCCATCATAGTTAACATCGAAAGTATAAGCATTCCAATGACGCCGATCGAAGTCGACTTTCTTATTAAATCTCCCCTTATTTGCCTCATCTTTACGCCCCTTCAGGTATTGGACTTTACTATTTATTAAACTTCTTACTATATAATAAAGCTTTTTGGTTTAATAGACAAATGCAGTTCGTATCTCTAAAGTTTCTCGCCTTTGCGTCGATATAACATTAATGCAACCAAAGCTGATACAACCAAAATTATACCAAAGACTAGCATAATTTTCTCTGAATTTAAGTCAAAGGCATTCGATGGCTTCTCAGAGGATGGTCTCTCAGATATGAGCGATAGTCTTGGAGTAGAAACAGGAGCGGGAGTCGGTGTAGTTGTTGGCATTTGAGTGGGAGTTGATGTTGGTGTAGGAGCTGGTGTTGGTAGGGGTGTTGAAGTTGGTGCTGGTGTTGGTGCTGGTGTTGGGGTAGGCGTTGGTGTTGGAGTAGAAGTTGGTGTAGGGGTTGGAGTTGGCGCAGGAACCAGAGTGGACGATGGCGTTGGTGCAGGCGTGGTTGGACTTATCCCCCCGCTACCACTAGAGGGTGGACTTGAAGGGGTCTGTATGTTCGATTTCTTAACGCTAAGATCCAGACGGTTAACTCCTCCA
Organism: Methanocellales archaeon; assembly: GCA_028715985.1. Taxonomy (NCBI): domain Archaea; kingdom Methanobacteriati; phylum Methanobacteriota; class Methanomicrobia; order Methanocellales; species Methanocellales archaeon. The sequence goes on along the minus strand of JAQUQR010000004.1, from coordinate 81,126 downwards.
ATTTGCCATGTAGCTTTTTCCTCCGCCTCATCTCCGTCCACGTAGAACGAAATTATCTTGTTTTCGTCCGCTATATTTCCGGTCACACTTAATTTTTCCCCAGCTGATTCCCCATATTTACCTTCTTCTCTTACAGTCATATTTCCACAGGTTTTATTATCCATTTTCGCTGTGATCTCGGTCCCTATGGGCGCAGGCTTCCCATCGATGGTAACGTTGCCATAAAAACTACAGGGTAATACTGGTGCTTGTGCTTCTACCACGACAGTCGAAAATAGCATCAAAAAAGAGACGATCAAGATAGCATACAACAGCTGTTTTTTATTATAGCCCTTCATCCTCACATCCATCTTTTATTTTATTGTATTTTCCGCTTTACTTACTACCATATACAATATAAATTTTTGTTTTTCTTGCCATTCCCATCAACTACTGGTATTTATCAACAATGAAAAAATGAAATTAAAAGAAAATAAAAATAAAAAAAGATGTTAGGGAGATTGATTCTCCCTATCTTTGTTTTTTGTTGTTGTGTTGCGCTTTGACTAGGCACTTATTGCGGATAGTGTGTCGTCCTGTGTCATCCATACCCAGTAACCCTGGAAGGGATTCATGGTTGATGTCAAGTCACCCTCGATGATTGCATCCTGATAGCTCTGGCTTGTTGCATCCCATCCAATCACTGTGCTCCACGAACCATCCACTGATTTCAATGTATTCTCAGCAGTCTGAGCAGTAGTGTTCGAGAAGCCTATCGCATTCCATGCATTGCCTGTAAGCGCTTTGCTTGGTGGTGGTAAATAACTTGCGTCTTTGTAAGACAGATAGACTGTTCCCGCAGTATCAACGTAGACCCAGTAACCGGCTAACACATCGTCATTGATTGAACTGCTCGCAGTCAACGATGTCCAACTACTCGTAGCTGCATTGTATGAATATGCAGTCCATGTCGTCCATCCAGCGAGTAACTCTCCAAAGGTATCCTTGGTGGTATCCTGCTTCTTCGGCACGGAAATGAAGTTCCAACCTGCCTTCAAGGATATCTCGCCTGATGGTGCACCCTGCACCGTAATCAGGTTGCTTATGTTGCCTGTCTGACTGGAGGTAATATTCAATGAAACATTGCCCGATGCGTTGTATCCGTTGCCTAACGTCCTGTTGAGTTCGAAGTTTATTGTCTGGCCAGTTGCAAGAGCGGATGTCGTGTTCACTTTTATCGTAACCTCGTTGGTCGTGCCATTAACGACCATGCCCACCGTCTCTATGCGGAGTGTTCCGTTCTCTGACCACAAACTGGCCAAGGTGCTATTGTAACACACGCCATTGTACCAAACACTGACATTCTGAATGCCTCCGCCAGGTGCTACCAGTGCAGATCCGTTCTCCCTCAGCGTTATGTTCGTTATGTTCACTGCTCCCTGTGGTGCACTGAAGTTCACCCTGAGAACCTCTTTGTTGGTGGCAGTTTGGTTATATATTGCTACTGTTGTCTGTGTCGTGTCGTAGACGTCAATGCAGGCAGACCCAATTGTTTTGTTCGAAGCTGGACTGAATGTGAAGTTGTTGTAAACGGTTGTTTCCGAAGTTGCACCGGTTGCAATCATTCCCTGTACTCTTGTTGGCTCTCCGTTTGGAGCTGACCTGTTAATGAAGAACGACAGTGTTTCTCCCTCGTAGAACGTGGATGCTGTGTTCACAACCAGCAGGTAATTAACAGAATTCCCTGCAAGTACCGTGTTGTTTGCAGTCAGCGTCAGCGTTACTGTACCATCATCGGCGGTGAATGTTCCTGCGTTCGAAATGATACCGCTGTCACCTGCTGTCGTGTTCCATAGTCCATTCGCATTTGTATCGTTCACCAGGTAGATGCTTGCAATATCTGTTGCCGCATTGGCGGTTCCGTTTTCTGATATGTCTATGCTGGTTATGGTGATGTTCTCAGCCGCTCCTGCCGTGAGTTTTAGTTGCCAGACCACTACGCTGGTGTTCACACCAGACTTTATAACTGTTTCATTAAGCACATCACTGGCTCCATCCATAGCGGTCACGTTCCCTGTTCCGGTGAGCTTGTTGGACGTTATCGTCGTACCGAAAGCGGTTAACGATTGACCGGAAGTAACGCCCGTCGCGTTGTAGCTCTCCAGTCTCAACTGCAGCCAGTCGCTGGCATTGAAGTTGCTGCTCGTATTCACGTAAACGATCGTGTTGTTGAACGTTTGATTTGCCCATTCTTGCACAGCCGAGCCATTGACCGTCAGATTCCAATACTCTACAAAGTCGAAATTGATTACTGCCGTGCCGTTTACATCGAATGTGCCATTTCCAATTACTGCTTCACCGGCATCAATCAGACCATTGGCATTTGTATCGTTGATGAGTCCAACTCCCCATGTGTCGTTGTATGGATCCGTACCCATTGCGGTCAGGTTGATTCCCGTGATGTTCACGTTTTCCATCCCGAACGTTGCCGAGAAGTTCAACTGCATTACTTCAACATAGGTGTTATTCAGTGCGTCCACCGGTCCAGTGATGGTATTGTTCGCTCCAACGAGGACCGTAATGTTTCCTGTTGACCATGTCGTGTTTGAAACCGCCGTTGTGCTTGCATCCTGGATTCTCGCTCCGGAGTAGTAACCTACCGCATTGTAATGCACAGATGGGTCCAGCAAAGAAGTCACCAGGCTTGTACCTGCCTCAACCTTTGCGGTGATGTCTGCGACCACAAGTACCTTCGTGTAGCTTCCACCGACCACCTGAATCTGGGATGACGGCGTTAATGTTACCGCCCCATTGTCAGCCGTGAAAGTTGCAGTAGCTAATATCGTCTCGCTCTCGTAAGAGCCAAACGGTGCAACATCCTCTACCAGCTTTAGCGTTACATTGCCAGATTCATTGGCGGTTCCAGATGCACTTAGGACCATCGAAGTGATATTTGCCGTTTCATTGGTTGCTGTGAAGTTCAATGCCAACACTGGGAAGTTCGTCTGAGCACCCTCGACCCATGTCTTGTCGGTCAGGTTGTATCCTGCAGCGCTAATGCTTCCTGTCCAAGCCGCAGTCATCGTTGCCGAAGAGATTGTTGTCGTCTGGAGGTCTGCGATGATCACCTTAGAGGCGTTCCCCTCAGCGCTATAATTGAGGTATGGCGCTGCCGTTATGTTCAATGCGATCTTATCACTTGTGTTTATGCTAGTAGCAGTCGTGTTCACGTATATCAAGACATAGGCAGACCCGCCTGCTGGAACGGTGATGTTGTGGTTGTCATAGGACACGTTAAGGAATGCTAAGTTATTAGTTCCAATTGTCGTTTTATTCAACATCGGTTCCGTATCTGTTATGTCCCATACACCGTCCATATCTGTATCGTTGATTACCCCTATTCCGCTTGTCTTCTCGTAACCATTGCCAGTGCCGTTCCACGTTACATTTATGCTCGTGATGTTCACAGCCTCAGTGCTGCTTGCCGTAAACTTCAACTGTATTAGTTCTACGTAGGTCTCGTCAACCACGGATGAAACCGTTCCAGCAGTGACCGCATTTGTGTTTGTTGCTGTTATTGAGCCTGCTGCTGTTAGCGCGTTCCCAATTAGTTGTGCACTTGTCTGGTTTACAACCATGCTGGTTCCTGTATCGGCGATGTAATCTACGGACGAGTTGTCCATGTAGAGTCTGATCGTCTCACCGAGAACTATGTTCGAAGATGTGTTGAATGCTATCAGCAAATGCTTGTAGGCTATGAGAGCTTCTGATGTCATATTGCCTTTATTGTTGAGCATTATCTCGATCGGAGTGGCGAGCGTGAACTTGATTGTTTGATTATTGGTTGAGTAAAGTACACTGGCTACTATCGTTTCACCGGCACTCACTGCCCCATCGCCATTGGTGTCAACAACGAGACATGCTGTGACGTTGTTTGATTCGTTGATCGTGCCGTTGGTTGAAATGATTAATTCCCTCAGGTATACTTTTGAGTCCAAATCAGCCCCTACAACGCCGCCATATGAGAAGCTCAACTGCATCACAGGAGCCAGATTGGTGCTCTTGCCAACATTGGAAGTAGGTGTGTTCGCTCCCAGCTGAACCTTAAACTCTGGATTGGACACTGCACCAACGACTGCTGCACTAAGTTGCTTCATGGATGTATTTAGTGGGTCATTGTTCTGGTATATCCTCGTCATCTGCCCGGTTGTGTCATCATAGGCAACGTAATTACTGAAGTTGCCGTATTTTGTAATCGTATTGGGTAATGCTTTCGTATAGTTGCCCGAAGTCCATGCAGAAGTTGTATTCACCGCTATTATGATGATTTTCGATGCCTGTCCTGCAGTGGTCTCACTGACGCTTCCAATTGTTAGATTGCTATCCAAGACAACGTCTATCACTTGTGAACCTGCGACGATGTCGATGTCAACAGCTGATACATTGTGAGCTGTAACGAACGATATGTCTGTAATGTCTCTCACTATTTCACTAGCGCCTATATCAAGAGGCCACCAGGTATCATTTGCAGCATCGACCACTGTGACGTTTGTAATATTGGACCAAGTCGTATTGGTTTGACCAGTAGCATGAGTACTATTGACGTAGGTAATGCTGATGTTATACCACCACTCTGGGTATGAAGCTGTAACCATTGTGTCATTAGTCAAAGTTACTATGTGTATATACGGGAACGTACCATTCGCTAGTTTAGCATAATCTGAGAAATTGCCCGATATTGTAGTGTCGTAGCTCGCCAAAGTCACATTATTAGTCTTAAAGTTAAGCGCAGTTAGGTTTAATGGCGTATCCAAAGCAGTGACATTGCCATCCTCGTCCACATCTATGTAGACTTTGGGGAATGTATCAGCGGCCGCATAGGTCCAATTGGTTACCGTCGACTGCTCAAGCGTAATTTGCGTGATGTTCACCTGACCTGCAATGGCAGTGAAGTTCAACTGTGCACTCTCGACCAATGCTCTTTGACCTTCCAGCACATAAGAGAGATACGGCTGCTTGGCGCCTGCCGCCACCTGAATCATTGCCTGCCCTGTCGCTGTATTCGATGAGGGGGTTCCATATGTGCCCGTTGCTGCTCCCGAAGTAGCACCAGTTGCGGTGAAGTCCGTCGCATTGGTTATGTTAACCTTGAGAGTGTTACCGGACCAGAACTGGTTCGTGGTGTTTACCACAACCAGCAGATTTAACCAGCCATTGAGCGGTATCGCTTTACTAATTCCACTTATGGTTGCGCTGCCATTATCTTTGGAAAACGTAGTCACAGTAGTCCCTACTATTGGCTCATTTGAATCCCAAACGCCATCCGAATCGGTATCATTCACCAGATAAATAGCAGAGAAATCTTGTGTACCGTTTGCAGTTCCATTTTCCGTAAGCATAACAGTATTCAGCGTGCATCCTTCGATTTCTGCACTGAAGTTGAGTTGCGCCAGCACGATTCCAGTTGTGTTTGCCCCTGCATTAACGGTGCGGGATGCAACATCACTTGGACCGTTTGCCGCCGTTAACCTTCCAGTACCTGCTATTTCATTCGATGAAAGCGGTACTCCTGACGTTGTAACAGCTTGTCCGGAAGCAAGACCCGTTGCATTGAACGACGTTAATGTCAGCTTTATCGTACGCCCAAGCGGAAATCCGGTCGTGTTGACCCACAAGTAGAGGTCTTTCAGCGTGCCAACCGGCACTTCGAAGCCACCCGGTATGGTAAGCGTAGCCGTTCCATTATCAGCAGAAAAAGTGCTTTTAGCAAGCACAGTTCCACCGGTATCGTTAACGCCTACTCCAATTATTTCACTCGTACCGTGAATCGTTCCTGCCTCTGTGATTGTAATGTTTGTTATATTCGAACTTTCACCTGATGCGGTAAAACGAATCCAAAAGACATTAGTAAAGTTAGCACTCGAGTTGGCGATATTTGCAGAAGGAGATGATGTATGTAAGCTAGCTGCAAGGCTACCGACTGCCATTGCACCCACGCCTTCATCTTCCATCGGACTAGCAACGTTATTGCCAACACGGTTGTTGTTATTCCCAGCTACAGAAGCGCTGATGCCTGAAAATATCGAAAGCAACATTATCGCTGTTAATATTATCGAGGTTATCTTTTTTCTGTCAACGCTATTTTTAAAAGGTTTACTACTATTCATTTTTTCCCCCTTCATTTTTCCCTCTTAGTTTAACCTCAGTTTAGCTAAAACTAAATACAGAATGAATCTGCTACTATATATAAATTTTTCTCCTAAACCCAACTTTTGAGCCTTTGACTTGCGTAAATCTTCTATCATATTCCTCCCAAATATTTTTTAATTCCCCTATTTCATCATATTATATAATATGATAGCAAATCCCTACGTTAGATTTTCGGTCCTAGATCAATAGACCCATAAATAGTACCCTGAACCAACATATAAAATTGAGTTTTAGCCACCCTATAATGACCTCCCTATCCCCTCAAAGAGAATATACTCTTCAAGATGCCCTTATGAGTGTACTATATATAAACATATCGCTATTGGTCGAAAAAGTCGATTGAGTCGATTGATAAGGAGATTGATAAGTATCTAATTTACCTTTCCTGGGATGGCGTTGCGTTATATCCGTCTTCAAATAAAATCCTGCCAGCTTTACCAAAAAACCCTAAAAGTCCTCTATCAAGACATAACAGGCGAGGCTTTAACCGTGTTAGATTGGAAAGATGGTAGGAGCCAGATACAGTTACAAATTCTTCAAATGGTTGTCAGAGACATTTTTTAGTAATAAGTGCTCAGAGGCGCAATCCATTTAACATAAAAATCATGATGAGAGACTGGAATCACAAGAGAATGCACTCACAATTTTCTTTCCAAGAAGATTGTTCCAGAGCATCAAAAGAACAGATGGGATGGATAAAAAAGCATCATGGATAGATATGTATGTCTCATACTATACTAAATAAAGTCTAAAACGAATCCTGAAAGGATCAAACTTTAAGTCAAATTCAATGTTAAATAAGACTTACAAGCCAGCTCACAAATCGCATATTTGCCCTGCCAAAAAAAGAAAAATAAAACGCATTGAGATCAAGCTGGGGATATTCCAAGAATTAAAACTTTTATATGAGTTAAATTAGCCCTTTAAAGGCCTTTACACTTCCTTAATTTAGCTTTTTCACTAAAATTCTCACGTTTTAGAGGGGCAATTTCAGAGAGTATTCAAATGGAGGTCCTACTGATTTAGATACCTTCAAAATTTAATGCCCTAGATAAAATCGCTTTTTTCTAAAAAGATTTAGACTGACCTCGGATCGGTAATCCTTCCTTTGATGGCTGAAGCAATGGCGGTAGCGGGGGAGCCCAGATATATCTCTGCATTCGCACTCCCCATCCTGCCTCTAAAATTTCTGTTGGAAGTTGAGAGGCAACGCTCCCCATCACCCAATATCCCAAATAATCCGCCCATGCATGGACCGCAGCATGGCGCCTCCACAATCGCGCCTGCATCGATAAATCGCTCGATGTAGCCTGCTTTCAGCGTCTTGACATACTCCTCCCTGGAGGCGGGAATGATGAGCAACCTGGTCCCCTCAGCTATAGAACGATCTCCCAGGATATTTGCAGCGATCCGCATATCCTCAAATCTTCCATTTGTGCAAGAGCCTATGAACACCTGATCTACCTTGATTCCCTCTACATCGCTCACGCTCTTGACGTTATCCACGCCGTGAGGGCAGGCAACCTGCGGTCCCAGATCTGAGACGTCATACTCCCGGAGTTCATAGGCTGCATCCTCATCGCTCCTCAAAGGCTCTTTGAGAGTGAAACCTGGAATGCGCTCTCTAACATATGCCTCCGTTTTTGCATCTGGTTCAACGATGCCTGTAGTGGCTCCCATCTCTATCGCCATGTTGCACATGGTCATCCTGTCCGAAATGCCCATGTCCCTCATCGTGGGTCCAACATACTCACAAGCCCGATAAATGGCTCCAGATGCGCCGACATCGCCTATCAGACGGAGGATGAGGTCCTTCGAGCATACACGATCCTGTAATTTGCCAGAGATCTCAAATCTGATCGTTCCTGATATTCTGAACCACAGTCGTCCTGTAGCAAATACAGATGCCATGTCAGTAGATCCAACACCAGTAGCAAAAGTGCCTAGAGCACCATACGTGCAGGTATGGCTATCAGCACCAACTATCAGCTCTCCGGGGATAACATGCCCTTTTTCTGGCATCACCTGGTGGCAAACCCCGTCCCCGACATCGTAGTTAACGATACCCTGCTCCTTTGCAAATCGCCTGAGCAGCGCATGATTGTTGGCAGCCTCCAAGGAGTCAGCTGGAGCCTGATGATCAAATATTATCGCGATCTTCTTCGGATCCCAGACGCCGTTTCCACAGTCAGACACGATCTGCCGGAACGACTCTATCGCAAGCAAGCCAGTAATGTCATTAATCATGGCTCTATCCACATTAGCAAAAGCGAACTCATCCGCTTTCGCAACCCTACCAATAGCCTTAGAAAATATCTTTTCTGAAATGGTTTGCCCGGACATTGATAGCCTTTCTGCCAGCATCGTAGATAAAATTAATCAATGGGACAACTTTTAATTACCATCTCACATAACATAACATGAAAACGATGGAAGATATTTTACAGATTTACGAGCGATTGCAGAGCAGCATCACCTTGGATGAGTTCAAAAAGATGGTAGAGGAAAAGATCGACCTGATGGGCGGACTTTGTGACGAAAAAACAGCATCAAAGCTAGTTGCACACGATCTTGGCATTCTTGATATGATGAAAATCGGGGAGATCTCGCTGGATCAAAAAAACGTGAGTTTTAGGGGCAAGGTCACACAGGTGGAGGCCTCACATGAATTCTCCAGGGATGATGGTTCGATTGGCAGAGTTGCAAACATCATCGTCTCTGATGAGACTGGCTCGATACGCGTGGTACTATGGGATGAGCTGGCAGACCTGGTTAAGGTCAACGAGTTATCCGCAGGAGTGATGCTCAATATCAGCGGATATGTGAAAGACGGCTATGCTGGGATGGAGGTAAATGTCGGAAGAAACGGCAGTATGGAATTCATCGAAACAGACGCGGATATCAAAATCAAAACCCACAAGATCAGCGATATTGTGAGCGGGATGAGTGGAATAAACATCCTAGGAAAAGTGCTGAACATAGGCGAAATACGCAGATTCTCCCGAAAAGATGGCACGGAAGGATCTGTCAGCAACATCACCCTGGGAGATGAAACCGGTAGGATCAGGGTTGTGCTATGGAATGACCAGACCAAGGAAAAACTTGCCCCGGAAGACGTCATCGAAATTACAAACGGATATTCCCGCGAGAGTTATGGGCGTACCGAGATTCACCTTGATAGGTACGGAAAGATCGAAAAGAGTTCCAAAGAAGTGAGCTATTGTGAGCATATGACAAAGATTGCTGACATCAGTATAAACGAATCCTACAACGTGATGGGCGTTGTGACCGAGGTGGGGGAAAAGCGGGAGTTTATCAAAGGCGACGGTTCAGCTGGGAAGGTGGCGAATATAAGAATCTCTGACGACACCGATGGAATACAGGTTGCACTGTGGGGCGAAAATGCAGACTTGGTCGACCAGATAAACATCGGAACCCAGATCAAAATCATGGACGGCTATGCAAAAGCAGGTTGGAGTGACAGCATAGAGCTGAATGTCGACTGGCGAAGCGAGATCAGCACTAAAGATTTATGAGAGGAGATTCGATTCTAATCTGAGGAAAGGACTGATTAAATGACTAAAAACAATCAAACTGCCAAAAAGATTTCTCTGGGAGACTTGCCGGGCGTTGGACCTGCAACCGCTGAAAAACTACTAGAGGCGGGTTTTAGTTCAATAGAGGCTATAGCAGTCGCCTCACCGTCAGAGTTGGCAAACACTGCAGATGTAGGCGAGGCCACGGCCGCAAAGATCATCCAAGCAGCTCGACTACAAGCAGAGATAGGTGGGTTTGAGACCGGAGACGTCGTGCTGGAGAGAAGGAAAAAAGTGAGCAAGTTAACAACAGGAAGTGCTGCATTTGATGCCTTATTAGGCGGCGGCATGGAAACGCAGGCAATCACCGAAACATATGGTGAATTCGCGTCTGGAAAAACACAAGTCGCACACCAGTTAGCCATAAATGTGCAGCTACCAAGAGATAGTGGCGGGCTGGAAGGGTCAGCGATAATAATCGATACAGAAAATACCTTCAGACCGGAAAGGATAACGCAAATGGCAGAAGGCGCTGGAATGAATGCAGAAGAGGTGCTGAAAAACATCCACGTTGCAAGAGCTTACAACTCAAATCACCAGATACTGCTGGTCAGCACTGCTTCTGAGCTGGCGGAGCAGCTAAAAGACACTGACAGGCCTGTTAAGCTCCTCATCATCGACTCGCTGACCGCACATTTCAGGGCAGAATACGTCGGCAGAGGTACTCTTGCGGACAGGCAACAGAAGCTCAATAGGCACTTGCATGAACTCATGAGGTTTGCTGATCTCAACAACGCAGTTGTCATGGTTACGAATCAGGTCTTGGCAAAGCCAGACGCATTTTTTGGAGATCCTACGCGCCCAATAGGAGGACATATCCTCGGACATACCGCAACCTTCAGAATTTATCTGAGAAAGTCTAAGGGCGAGAAAAGGATTGCAAGATTGGTTGATTCACCTTACCTGCCAGAGGGGGAGGCCATATTCTCCGTTACGACGGAAGGAATCAAGGATTGAAGGCGCTTGCTCTCGACATCGATAGGACAGACAATTACACACCGAGACCGGCTGTAGAATCCATTCGCCGCATAAATGTCATTCTCGCCACTGGCGGTCTGCTGCCACTACGATGGCAAATTTAGCGGCATCAGTGATCGCACGGAGTGGCTAAGGTTGATTACGATGAGATGATGAAGAGCATGCCATCGGAGATGTCACCCATGCATACGCGCATTTGAGATTTTAAAGAAACAGTTCGATCTAGAGGGACTGGATGTATCTATCCTACAGAAGGACTGAAGTCGCAGTGAGGCGAAACCCTGACTTAGATAGGCAAGGGAATACTATCCAAAACAGATGTGAACCTCGCAGACGGCGGATTCGCCGCGCATATCAAAAGCAGTCGTGCATATCAAAAGAAAAAGCTTGCGGAGTCGCTTGACTGGTCCACTGAAGGCATCGCCGGCGACTCTGAAAACGATGTCGAAATGCTTGAGGTTGCCTGAATCGGCATAGCAGTTGTAAATGCGGATGCTAAACTAAGCTGAAAGAAGTGGCATAAAAAAAGGAATATGGCGCCGGATTTGTCGAGGTTTTTATTCCCTCAGCTCAGATACCCCTATCACAAGGATGATTGCGCCAATCATCAGCACGATGATGCCTATGATACCTTTTATAAAAGATAACACATCGTCCAAGAAGTACCATATTCCGCACAGACCTAACACTACCAAAACCAAGCCCAATAATACCCATAGATACTTATTCATCTCCCTCGCCTCTATTAGGTATCTTTAAGTCCACCACTATGTAGTCTTTTATAGCACGAACTGCTTCAAATGAAACCAGCACGAAGTTATCCTCTGTTCTGAAGCCCTCAGTATCAAACGCCATATCTGGTTTGATTACAAGGTCAATCAAAGCTCCTGTACGAAGATCGGCCACCACGTTATGCATAGTGCCAATGTTCGATCCATCGATGCCCATGACTTTTTTGTTAGATAAATTTTTTGCGAAACTCCTCACCATTAGACCCCCATTCCGCTTATTATCGATATCATATATAAGACTTCGTCTCTAGGTGATACGATACGGTTCCGATATATTTAATGGATAGGATATAAAAACTATGGATGATGAAAACGGTCATATTTAATCCCTCTTCAGGTGTCTCGGGCGACATGATCGTTGCGAGCTTAGTGGATCTGGGAGCTAACAAGAATACGGTAAAGAAGGCAATGACCTCCATTGGAGATGTCAACGTCAAAATTTCCAAGGTGAGCGGGCTTGGCATTAGTGCAACTAGGGTAAACGTGACGAGCGCTGACGATTGGAAAACGATATACACGGGCATCACAGAAGGCCTCAAAGAAAGTGGTTTGGATGACGCGGTAATTGGAGATAGTATCGCGATATGCGAAAGAATAGCTGATGCCCAATCAAAAGTGAATGGAGAACTGAAGGGTAGATCACGCTTGCGGGATGTAGGAAGTGTCGATGCAATTGCAGTTGTGATCGGTGCATGTGCTGCTTTCCATAACCTTGGCTTTGATAAATTTAGAATACGAAGCACGCCCATATGCATGGGCAGGGGATCCGCCCAAACTTCTATTGGTAGATTATCAATACTCGCAACGATCGAAATATTACGTAATTCATGTCTTTGGAACATTACATACCACGGCGGACCAGCCACGCAGGAACTGACAAACCAGACTGGTGCCGCCATATTGGCTCATTTCGTCAAGGAGTGCAACATTTTTTTCCCGAAGGTTGAAGTCAATAGAGTCGGATACGGGACCGTATCAAGAGCCTTCGAAACTCCCAACGTACTGCGAACGGTTATCGGAGAAACAGACGAGATGTTAAGTTCTGATCGTATAGATGTGTTGGAGACGGACGTCGATGATGTCACGGGAGAAGTCTTGGGTAAGCTAATCCGTGATTTGATGAGCTCGGGTGCGAGAGATGTTTCCATTATGCCCGCCACCATGAAGGAGGGGCGACCTGGGCACATAATACAAGTGATGGCCCAACCAGCTGATACTACCAGACTGGCGAGGAAAATCATCCAAGAGACTGGTTCCCCATGCACAAGAGTCATGCCTGTAAAAAGATTGATCACAGAGAGACATATTAGCACTACAGTGATTGATGTCGGTGAAGATAGAAGAGAGGTGAGGGTTAAGATATCGACAGACCGGCAAGGGAAGACCTTGAGCGTTTCAGCTGAGTTCGAGGATTGTAAAAAAGTGGCTGAAGAGTTGGGCGTTTCAGTGAAGGAAATAATCAGAAAAGCAGAATGTGTTGCCTGGAGCAGGCTTTCATGAATTGAAAAAAAGAGATATTATTTTGAGTCGCAGAAATTTCACACTTGAAACAATTTATCCCACATAGCCAAAGAACCCTATAGAGGTGCAATTCAAGTATTTGGCATGAAGAGTGGATCAATAGAAAAAGATTAAAAATCACCGTGAGCATCACAAATAGAGAAGCCTTGAGATGATGGAAAAAGTCAAGGACGTAGAGATAGCCTATTATAGTCCAGTTTGTACCCAATATTCTTGTGAATGATACTTTTTATTCAAAAAAAGGATAGTAGCTAATGAAAGTCATAAAGGGCAGATAAAATAACCTTATACTTATTAATGATAAAAGAAGTAACTGAAAACTTAGATGACGTTGCATTCCTAAGTTTAAGTAGTATAGAGGCATAGACTCCTTTATAGTTTTCAAGCAAAAAGGTGGTGATGTCTCTAGTGGCCTTTTAATAGATAAGGAAGGGGAGGTTGTTAATGGGCAAGACCCGACGTTATGAGCAGAATTGAAAGTTCATCTCTACTTATCGTCTGGCACGCTCAAGTTTCTTCTCAATGTCGAAGCGTTTCATTTCGTCTTGGTCGAAGGGGTAAGGTGAATTTTTGTCAGCGAGCAGTTTTTGTTCAAGGATATAGAAATTAAGGAAACAGAAGATAGCCAGCCATGCTACTGCAAGTAACCAATCCCACCAGTTCACCAGATGATTTGCGAGAATGTAATATACATAAATCACACCAATCGGGATGTGACCAAAAACAGTGGCTGCAACGCCAGGATTATAGAAAGATCTTAGCTTTATATTCTCATAAATGGCGTGAGTGAAGAATTGAACAATTGCGCCGCCAAGTACAGGTGCTAAACCTAGCCAAATCACGTTGGGAAAAAAGACTGGAACTAAATAGAATACATATGCAAAATTAAGATTAGCCACCATGGAATTGTTCTGGTTCAGCCAATAGCGGTCTGGCCTTTCACTTCTTTTTAAAACCATATTCGCGATCGCTGGAAATCCACCAGGCCAACTGTACTCTTCAAATTGATGTAGAAGAACGGCAATAAAGTTTAGGATAAGAAGCTTTTGTAAAAGGACAGTATCATTCCAGGCAAATATTAGGTAGGCCCCCGCGACCATTGCTGAAAAAAAGGCCGATGTCGTGCCAATGCCGTCTTAGAAATTTTAAAGGTGTCACTTTCTTCTCCTTGTTGTTGATATGCTTGTTTTCCATAGTATGATAATTTTATTATGATCGTATATTGATCGTATATATAAGTAAGAGTAAGTCTTTTTTTGCCTATCAGCCTATCCTTTAGATGAGAGCAAAAAATATTTTTTGAAGTCACTCCGCTTCGCTCCGTGCCACGCTGCGCTCTCAGCCTTCGGCTCAGAGGATAGAACAGCGATTTAACGGTTCCGAAACCTTGCAAGTTTCTCTACCCAAATCCCAAATTTCCATCTCTGAAAAATTCAACTCTTTTCGAGGGAAATTTATGACTTCGTTAAATCGCATATGTTATTACTAACTCAAATCTCAATTTAGGTGACGTTTACTTTACAGCTCAGTTTAAAATCATCTCACTCATTACTGCCTCTGACCACTACTTCTGGAGAGCACTATTATGTTCGATATTCATTTCTCGCTAGGTTAGATGGATATTTCTCCATGAATAATGCCATAGCCCCATATCACAATTTAACTTATACTCGAAAGCGGTATATCCTAGCTGTCACATACTATATAGTCACATACTATAATGAACGAAGGGGTGAGGATCATCAAGGTCAAGAGATATCCAAGCGGGTGCAAGAAAATTGACGATTTATTGGGTGGTGGCTTCGAAGTAGGAACGGTGACCCAGCTATTTGGAGAGCCTGGTAGTGGCAAGACTAATATTTGTCTTCAGCTTGCAATTGAAACCGTGAAAAGAGGGAAAAAAGTAGTTTACATCGATAGCGAGGGTTTTTCTCCAGAAAGATTTGACCAGATAGCTGGGGATGGAGTGGAGAATATTGCTAAGGATGTCATCATCTATGAGCCACTGAATTTTGAGCAGCAATATTCCGCCATCAAGGACATTGAAAAAATGATTGATAATGTAGGGATGATAATCAACGATTCAGCGGTATCTTTTTATAGGTTTGAGCTTGATGAAGAGCGGGGCATTGAATTAAAGCGAGAACTGGCAAACCAGATCGCTTGTCTACTCCAACTCGCAAGAAAATACGATGTGGCCGTCGTAATAACAAATCAAATATATATGGATGCCGATAGCGGTAAATTCCATCCGGTAGGGGGAAACATGGTCGAGCACCTCTCCAAGACCATCGTTCAGCTAGAAAAACTAGAGGATGGGAAAAGACGCGCAATACTGCTAAAGCATCGATCAAGACCAGAGGGCATCTCGTGCGAGTTCGTGTTGACGCAAGATGGCGTCAGAGACGTATCAAAGACATATAAGACAAGGGAGGATCACAGTGGGCATTCCGAAGAAGAGGAAGAGAAAAAAGATGAGTAAACATAAATTGAAAAAGAGAAGAAGAAAGATGAGATATAAGAAGAGATGATAACATCAACGAATCACCCCTTCATAAACGATCTCTGCTGTGCCTTCCAGAAACACGTTAGCGTTGATATAAACCCTCAACAGACCACCTTTAGTCCGGACATTTACTTCCCCGCCTACTTTTCCAAGTCGGTTTGCAATGAATGCGCACGCGGCTGTTCCAGTGCCACAGCTAAGCGTTTCTGCTTCCACGCCTCTCTCATAGGTCCTTATTCTCAGATAACCATCTTCAACCAAGACAAAATCCACGTTTGTCCCCATTGGAAATGCTGGATCGAACCTAATCTTGGGCGCGATATCCATTATCGGAATATCCAAGTCATCCACAAATATGACGGCATGTGGAACCCCCACCTCCAAAGCAAACACTTTGAATCCGGCCGATTCCAACTCCAGGAAGGGTTCTGATACAGGCATATTCACCTTTATCCAAATTTCCCCAAGATCTTTTCTTACCTCAGCCGTCATGTCACCTGCCAACGTTTCTATGTTAATCGTACCTAATAGGATGTGTCCTGCCTCTACAGAATACTTTACCACACAAAAGAGACCGTTTCCACACATCTCGGCCTCACTTCCATCTGAGTTGAAAATGCGCATTCTCAGGTTGGCAAATCTCGACCTGGAGACAAACAGGACGCCGTCTGCACCTATCCCGTAACGTCGATCACAGAATCGTTTCGCAAAAGCACTTTTCTCTGCCTCTGGGATAACTTCTCCACCATATTCGTCGATCAAAATGAAGTCGTTGCCGTTTCCATGTAGCTTGGTAAACAGTATCATCTATCTAAACCTCGATGGAAAAACTTGGTTCGCAAGCAAATCGTCATATGATTCCTCTTTCCTCATCACATCAACGTTACCATCAAGCACCAGCAGCTCAGCACATCTAGGTCTTCCGTTGTATTGCGAACTCATCGAGAAGCCATATGCGCCCACGTCTAGAATCGCAATCAAATCATCCTTTTCGATGTTCGGAAGAAATCGATCTCTGGCAAGAACATCACCAGATTCACAAATGGGGCCCACGATCGTGTATAAGGCGGATGGCTTTTCACCTGCTTTATTTGCAACAATAATCCTGTGATGGGCGTCATACATGGCTGGACGAATGAGAAGATTGAACCCTGCATCCACACCAACGAAGTTCCTATATGCATGCTTCACCGTGTTCACCTTAGCAAGGAGGATGGTTGTGTCTGCCATGATGTATCTCCCAGGTTCCAGGATCAACTTTGGAGGGCTTTCCAAAGCTTTCAGCCCCTCAGCAAATATCGGTAAGATCGCGTTAGCAAGATCCTTTGGCGATGGAGCAGTTTCATCCTCATATGGAATTCCAAGTCCACCACCAAGATCGATGAACTCCAACCGGATGCCGAGCCCGGTCAACTCTTTGACCAGGTCAATCATCTTTTTTGTCGCCTCTGTAAAGGGTGACACATCAATTATCTGCGAGCCAATGTGACAATGAATGCCAACTATCTTGATGTTCTCAGTTGACTGCGCTTCTTTGTAGACTGCAATGACATCACTGGAGGGAATGCCAAACTTAGTCTCTCTCAATCCAGTTGCTATCTTCGGATGAGTGTGTGGCGATACGTCTGGGTTCACTCGGAAGGCAACTTCTGCCTGATGATCGTGCTCATGCGCGATCCCCGAGAGAGCTCTTAACTCGTCCAAGGAGTCAACTGAAACTCTTATGTTGTTCTTAACAGCCATTTCCAGTTCAGCATCGGTCTTGGAATTTCCGTTGAACAATATCTTATCAGAAGGAATTCCCGCCTTGAGAGCACAGTGCAACTCTCCGCCCGAGAACACGTCCGCTCCAGCCCCTTCCTCTGCAAGTATCCTGAGAACTGTCAGATTATAGTTCGACTTGGCGGCATAATATATGTCTGCATTTGGGAAGGCGTCTTTGAACCTCTGATAATTAGCCCTGATTCTTGCCTCATTGGTTACATATAGAGGAGTGCCGAACTGCTCTACCAAGGTAACAGTATCGACGCCACCTAGGACCAGATGAGAGCTCTTAACTTCCAGATGACCTCTAGTCGACATCATTCCACGATCTTTGTGATGTTCATCTCAAGAATGTCCTCTGCCCCTTCGTCTTTCAGTTGAGGGAGGAGAATGTTGACGTCCTTTTTATCCACCACCGTTTCCACCGCATAGTATGTCGAACCATACAATTGGGAGATGGTCGGATTTTTCATGGCAGGTAACAACCCCACAACAGCATCTAGCTTTTCTTTTGGCACATTCATGCTTAGGAGCACCTTGCCACGGGCTGCTATGACTCCCAGAAGCAGGATTTTAATCTCTTCCATTGCCTTTCTTTTCTCTGGATTATTCCATGACTTCTTGTTCGCTATTAGTCTAGTGGAGGACTCAAGGATCGTTCCGATTATCTTCAGCCCATTTCTCCTCAGCGTCTCACCTGTCTCCGTCAAGTCGACGATGACGTCCATCAGCTCAGGTACTTTTGCCTCTGTCGCACCATAGGAATAAAATATCCTGACAGGAATGCCCAATTTCTTAAAATACTCCTTGGTTAGGTTCGGAAATTCTGTGGATACCCTGCTGTTTGGTCTTATTCCCCTCACATCGTTGATCTCGGATTCGATGGGTACAGCGACCACGATTCTAACAACTCCTGCGCCCTGTTTGCTATAGGGCAAATCCGCAATCTCGATCAAATCCGCACCCGATTCAAGAACCCAGTCATAACCTGAGATGCCGAGATCAAAATAGCCTTCCTCAACGTATTTCGGAATTTCCTGAGGTCTCAGTATTTTTACCTTATCGATTCTGGGGTCATCTATGTGTGGATTATACCCCCTGTATGTGGCTTTTACGTCAAGGTCTGCTGCCCTAAAAAGCGACAGTGTCTGTTCCTCCAAACTGCCCTTTGGAAGCGCAATATTAAGCATGATCAATCATATCCCCACATTTCTCATTCGTTCTACTGCCTCTTTGATTTTTTCCATAGAAGTAGTTAGCGAAAGACGTATATATCCTTCACCATGCTCACCGAAGCCAATGCCAGGTGTCACTACAACTCCGGCTTTGTCCAACAACAGATTTGAGAATTGCATAGAAGTAAATCCGCTAGGTACAGGTGCCCAGACATAGAACGTCGCTTTTGGAGGTTCCACGGATATGCCCATTTCCCGCAATCCAGCAAGCAAGAAGTCCCGCCTCTCTTGGTAGATTGCCCGCATTCTTGTAACGCAATCTTGAGGCCCTGTCAGGGCGGTTATACCCGCCGTTTGTACTGCCCTGAACACACCCGAATCTATGTTGGTCTTCACTTTTCCCAAGCCAGCAAGGACCTCAGAGTTGCCAACAGCAAAGCCAAGCCGCCATCCGGTCATATTGTAGGTCTTAGAAAGAGAGTGGAACTCAACTCCGACTTCCATCGCACCCTTAGTCTCTAGGAAAGACGGCGCTTTATATCCGTCATAGGTCATCTCAGAATAAGCATTATCATGGCAAACGATCAGCCCGTTATCGGATGCGAAGTCAACCACCTTTTTGAAGAATTTTTTTTCAGCGATAGCACTAGTGGGATTGTTTGGATAATTTATGAAGAGCATCTTTGCCGACCTAGCTACACTTCTGGGAATCACATCCAGATCCGGCAGGAAGCCTTTTTCAGCCAACAATGGCATGAGATACGGAGTGCCACCCGCGATTAGAGTTCCCATGCGATAGACCGGATAAGCTGGATCCGGAACGAGTGTGACATCCCCGGGATTCACGAATGCAAGAGGAATATGAGCCAGACCCTCTTTTGAGCCTATAAGGGCGAGCACCTGATCCTCTGGATCAGGCCTAACGCCGAAGGTTTTGCCATACCACTGGGATACTGCTTCTCTGAAGGAAATAATGCCTTCGTAGGGGGGGTACCTATGCGTAATAGGGTCTTCAACAGCAGCACATAATGCCCGAATGATGTGTTCTGGCGTCGGCTGATCTGGATCCCCAATCCCAAGATCGATGACTTTTATACCCTGTTTTATTTTTTCAGATTTCAGTTGGTCAAGTTTTGCAAAGAGATAAGAAGGCAGGGTACTCATTCTATGGGCATACATCTCTATTCTCCTAAGAGCGCTGTATAAAAATACTTTTGTAATGCTCAGTAAAGGAAAATTAAATTTAGATAGTATATTTACTAACCTAAAAATCTCAATTCTTGACTTAACCATGGAAACTACAAATATTAATTACCTTTTTTAGCTTCCTAACCAACCAAACCTTTAATAAATATTTAAACCAATATTAAAACATGAAAGATAGAAAAATCCTGAAAATGGGATCGAGTTATATGGTTACTTTGCCCATGGACATCGGTCGTTT
This sequence comes from Methanocellales archaeon, assembly GCA_028715985.1. Classification (NCBI taxonomy): domain Archaea; kingdom Methanobacteriati; phylum Methanobacteriota; class Methanomicrobia; order Methanocellales; species Methanocellales archaeon. The sequence goes on along the minus strand of JAQUQR010000004.1, from coordinate 61,162 downwards.
TTGGATGGGACGAGAACACTAAGGTAAGGATAACTGGTCAGAAAGCGCTGGAGATAACAGAGGCGTGAAAAGGGTGGTGTTGTGATCGAGAGGATTAAAGTCTCTCAACCACTTCATTTTTAATAATACCCTAATGAGGCAACATTTTGGCAATAGATATATTAAGAAGATTAGAATAAATAGGGATCATTGGAGAAGATACAGAAGGTTAATTAAAATGAAAAAAGTAGTGGCTATTTTGTTTTTTTGCTTTAATTACATGTGCTTTTTCAGGGTGTATCGAAGAGAGGCTGTTTAAGCCTACTCCAACACCCACACCAACTCCTACTCCAACACCCACACCAACTCCTACTCCAACACCCACACCAACTCCTACTCCAACTCCTACTCCTACTCCAACTCCAGCTCCTACACCGAAACCTGATTCAGATGGTGATGGATGGAGCGATGAACAAGAGAGACTTGCAGGAACCGACCCATATAAAAAAGATACAGATGGGGATGATTACTGGGATCCACAGGATCCAAATCCTTTAGATGCCGATATACCTGTATCTCAAATTACAGCTACTCCCACACCAGCACCTACTCCAACACCAACACCAGCTCCAACGCCCCAAGAGGTATCTAAGAATCCAAAAATTGTAGATTTCTTCCCAAGGGAAGGAGAGACATTTAATGGCTTTGAAATTAATGGTGAAATAATAGGTTCTGGGTCCTACAAGGAAGCAGGTATTGATTACTACCCAGAATATGTTCGCTCATATAGTAACTATTGTGTTCGCTTGTATGGGGATAGATTTGAAAGTTTGAGTGATGCTAAAATCGCAATGTCTTATAATATAAATCTACACGCCAAAAGTAAAAATATTACTACTAGGACTAATTTCTCTTTTGATGATTGGTCAGGAGAAAAATATACATGGAAAGTTATCGGTTATGGAGGCTGGGATGGAACCTACAAAATTATAATGGTTGGACATGATGAATACATCATTTGGGCTTATGTAAAAATGGAAGAAGTCTCCTATGCTGAAGAGAGATGCGATGGATTGATCAAATCTCTTATTATCCGATACAAAGAGGCGTTATAAGTAAATAAAAATTTTCAAATCCTTGCGAATCGACATCATCTTTATATATCCTCCATCCCATACACATTCGATTTTAATATGGCTAAAAGATCAAAGAAAGAGGGATGGAAAGCTAAAAAATGGTATAATGTGCTTGCTCCAGAGATGTTTGGTCATGCGATCATTGGGGAAACGCCTACCGATGAACCCAAGAAGCTGATAGGTAAGATTATGACGACCACCTTAGGTGACATGACAGACGACTGGTCCAAAAAGAATATCAATATGCTGTTTAAGATTTATGAAGTAGATGCGAATGGGGCTCAAACTAGATTTATTGGTCACGAAATGGCTCGTGACTATATGAGGTCCTTGGTTAAGAGGAGAACATCCAAGATCGATGCAAACATAATTGCAACCACGCCAGATGGATACAAAGTAAGGATCAAGCCATCTTGTTTTACGGTCAGACGGGCAAGCCACCCTCAGATAAAAACGATCAGGCAAATGATGCATGATATCGTGACTTCTAGGGCAAAAGAACTTGATTTCGCTGCATTCATCCAAGAAATCGTGCTCGGTAAGATTGCATCTGATATCTATAAAGTGGCAAAGGATATTTATCCGTTGCGTAGAGTGGAACTCAGAAAGACAGAGGTTATCTATAGGCCAAAAGAAGTCGTAAAAATAGAAGAGACCCAAGCAACTGGGTAGTTTTTAAATATCAAGCAGAAAGAATAGCTATTTATGGGTATCGCCAGGAAGATACTATTGGTTGTTTTAGATGGTGTCTCAGACCGTCCGATAAATGGGAAAACGCCACTCCTGATGGCTAAAAAGCCGAATTTAGATTTGATGGCAAGTTTAGGCGTCAACGGTATCATGGACCCCATCGCGCCAGGAATCAGACCAGGCTCGGATGTAGCGCATTTGGCCTTGCTGGGATATGACCCCTATAAGGTTTACACTGGTAGGGGACCTCTTGAGGCAGCCGGTGTAGGCATTCACCTCAAAAAAGGTGATATTGCTTTTAGATGTAATTTTGCGACGATTAAAGAGGGCATGGTAATAGATAGACGAGCAGGAAGGATAAGCGATACTACTGAACTTTCAAAAGCGATCCAAGAAGGGGTGCATTTGGATACAGAGTTCATATTCAAGAGATCAACTGGGCATAGGGCTGCAATGGCGCTCAGAGGAGATGGGCTTAGCTCACATGTAACGGCATCTGATCCAAAACATGATGGGGAACCTGTTAGAAGAGTTGACGCTCTTGGACCAGAGGCAGAGAGAACTGCTAACCTCTTGAATGAATTTATTGAGCAGGCAGAGAAGGTTCTGGAGGGTCATCCGACCAATAGGGAGCGTAAAAGGTCTGGTAAGCTCCCGGCGAATACAATACTTATCAGGGGCGCTGGCACTGTACAAAAAATTGAGACGTTTTCAGAGAAATATGGGCTAAAGGGGGCTGTGGTCGCCGCTACTGGATTGATCATCGGGATAGGAAGGATGTATGGATTGGATTATATCGAGACGAAAGGCGCTACAGGAGGCGTGGACTCTGATGTCAGTGCCAAAGTCAAAAATGCCATAAATGCACTAAATGACCATGACTTCGTGCTGTTGAACATCAAAGGCGCGGATGAAGCTGGACACGATGGCCTGATGGAGGAAAAAACACAGTTCATCGGTAAGGTTGATAAGGCTTTGGAGCCAATAACTCGCCTGAAAGACGCGCTAGTGGTTGTGACAGCAGATCATTCAACACCCATAGCGGTAAGAAACCATTCAGCTGATCCAGTTCCAGTAATGATCAAAGGACAGGGGGTTAGAGCGGACGATGTCAGGACTTACGATGAGATAAGTGCTGCCACTGGGGGACTGAACCGCATTCGCAGCATGGACCTGATGCCAATACTCATGGACTTAATCGATCGTACGGAAAAATTTGGGGCATAATCATATAATATAATAAATAAATAGTGGTAGGTACATAATCATATCATACCATATAACATCTAGAGGGGAGTGGTGAAATAGCAGAATTGCTTCGTTCTTTTGTCATGCCAGACAACACGCAGATGGGAGATAGATCGATAATAGTAGAGGGAGATGTTCTAATAGGCAACCATTCTGAGATCAGCTATGGACTTTTTGCGCGCTCCGTCATCATCGGCGAACGAGTGAAAATAGATGGGGACATCGTAGCCGAGGAAGACGTAAGACTGGACCTCTGGTCAAACATAAACGGGGACGTAAGGACGAAGAAGGACGCATACATAGGTGAGCGTACCAATATAAACGGCAAATTGGTCGTGAAAGGCGACCTGGATATCGGAAACGACGTGCATATCAAGGATGATTTTGAGGCGAAGGGCTGGATCGTGATCAGAAACCCAGTACCAGTAATCGTTTACATCATCTTATATCTGGCCGAACTTCTCCGACTTGGAGAAGGAGAAGAGGTCGATAAGATGCTGAGCGAGTTATTTTCTGAGGAAAGCGACGTATTTAACGAACAGGCACTGATCGTGCCGAATGGAACCAAGATCACTCTCGACATGATTCGAATCCCAGAAAAGGCGATCATTGGAGACAGCTGTCGAATGGTAGGCAATATCAGAGCCCATTCGATCAATGTCAAAGATAATACAACGCTCTTCGGCAGCATCAGAGCGAGGGGTGAAATAAGGATAGGACAAAACACCGAGATATATGGCGACTTGATCACAAGAGGGGAGGTGTATGTTGACAAAGGTAGCAGAGTTATGGGCGAGATCAATGCTGATGCCATAATAGTCCATGAAGAGGCCAAAATCGATGGGGCTATGAGAGCGTTAAGAGGGGTGTCCATCATGCGCGACGAAGAGGAGGAGCGTGAGATTGAAGTTACAAGTCAGCTGCTTTTCCATTAGAGCACCATAACAGGTCCTGTTTTTACGCTGACCATTTGAACTCCAAGATTGCTTTAAGGCTCTGCTAATTATCGCGGATAACTCAAAACTTCTCTATGGCAGAGCGCGTTATTTCATGAAATTCTTAAGATGAATTTAATAGGGTTTAAACACAATAATCTAAATCATTATGAAAAGAGGGAACGTTTGGAAATTTGGAGATGACGTTGATACAGATGCTATCATTCCAGGTAGATATCTCACCATCAATGATCCCAATGAGTTAGCAAAGTATGCATTTGAAGGAATACTTCCAGAATTTGCACAACAAGTGAGATCGGGAGACATAATCGTTGCTGGAAGAAATTTCGGATGCGGGTCCTCCAGAGAGCATGCACCACTAGCACTGAAGGGTGCTGGCATAAGCTGCATTATTGCAAAGTCATTTGCCAGAATCTTTTTTCGTAACGCAATCAACATTGGACTGCCAGTGCTTGAGTGCGATGAAGTCGATCAGATTGAAACGGGAGATCATCTCAAGGTGGACCTCGAAAAAGGCATGATATGGAACCAGACGAAAGATGAAAAATATCCTGCCACGCCACTACCAGAGTTCATAAGAAAAATAATTGAGCATGGCGGATTGATAGGATATACGAAAAACATATTAGGAAAATCACATGACCACGTATAAAGTACCAGTCATAAGCGGAGACGGCGTTGGTCCAGAAGTCATCGCAGAAGGCAAGAAGGTGCTCAGCGCCGCAGCAGAAGTTCACGACTTTGAGGTAGAGTGGGTCGATTACCCCCATGGAGCCAATTACTATTTAGAAACGGGCGAGCTAATATCAGAGGATACCTTAAGAGAGCTAAAAAAATATAAGGCGATATACCTTGGCGCAGTAGGCGATGAAAGAATCAAGCCAAGCATTTTGGAAAAGGGCATCCTGCTCACCATAAGATTCTACTTGGACCAATACATCAATCTCCGCCCTGTAAGGTTATTGGAGGGCGTCTGGACACCCTTGAAGAACAAGGGACCTAAAGAAATTAATTTCAAAGTCGTAAGGGAGAACACCGAGGACTTCTATATTGGAGTCGGGGGCAGGGCGAGAAAAGGGCTCAATAAGTATGAGTTGGATATCATAAGAGAGTTGTACAGCGTTAAATTCGGACTTGATATCGATTCCGACAGCGACGAGATAGCGTATCAAGTCGGAATGATCAGCAAGGAAGGCACAGAAAGAGTTGCTCGCTATTCGTTTGTGCTGGCTCAGAATAGCAAAAAACACCTCTCTAGCGTAGATAAAGCAAACGTGATACCGATGTATGGGTTCTGGAGAGAGATCTTGGAGAGGATAGCAGTTGATTATCCTGACGTCAAGGTCGATTTCAACTATGTGGATGCCATGGCAATGTGGTTCGTTAAGAATCCAGAGTGGTTTGATGTCGTGGTGACGCCAAACATGTTCGGCGATATTCTAACTGACCTCGGGGCGATGATCCAAGGAGGCATGGGGCTAGCTCCCGGAGGTAACATCAACCCCCAAGGAACGAGCATGTTTGAGCCGATTCATGGCTCTGCTCCAAAATACGCTGGAAAGAGCAAAGCAAATCCCATCGCTACGATATGGGCTGGAGCAATGCTTTTGGATTGCCTGGGAGAAAAAGAGGCGTCGAATACAATAGTAAGGGCAATAGAGCAGAGCATAAGCAAGGGCAACGTCAAGACCTATGACATGGGAGGCTCATCCAAAACGTCTGACGTGGGAGATGAAATTGCAAGGATAGTCCTAGAAGCCCCAGTAGGGTAGGGGATATCCTTTGGGCCTGCGGTAATCTGCAGAGAGCCTAAGACCTGGGTTCAAATCCCAGCTGGGGCATATTGGAAAGTTATGTTATGGTATGGATAACACTATTTAGCAGTGTTCAAAAGATTCCTTCTGCTTAACCCTTACATTTTAAGGTTTAAATAATCACATACTCTTCACATAAGGTTTAAATAATCATATACTCTTTACACAATATACTCTTTACACACATTTTCTAAAATCAAGAAAGAGGTATTAAATGCTATGTAAATGGCGATCAAGCCGATAACTATGCTGCCACAATTATGTAAGAAGAAGTTCTGCGAAAATCGATGTCAAAAAATCACCCATAGTTTGTTGTTCCAAAGAATAAGTAAATGTAAAATAATAATGACAAATAGTTAAAACAATAATGACAAATAGTCTAATATATAGCCAGTCTGATGATGATATTTGATGGTAGTAATTGAGTGATAAGACCAAAAACACGACCAAAATTAAAAGGCTAGAAAGACAAAAGGATGGGTATGAAATGACAAAGAATCAAACTGACGGCACTATCATAAATCAAAGTGATGGGCCCACAATAGATGACAAGCTCATCCAGCAGTACAAGGACATATTCTCCGCTTACATTGAAAATGGAGATGGGTATTCTCTATATGAGCTTTCAAAGTTGGTCCGAATGTGCATGGAACAGAGCTTTGGTCCTGAGAGACTGCTTGATTTGCATTTTTCTGTCGTAAGCGAATTCATGGAGGAGAGAAAGAAAAAGATTCCAGATTTAGTGAAAAGACTTGCAACTTATGACCTGATCTACTGTGAGCTTATTAAAGGGCTAAGCGATAAGGTAAAGGAATCGATGAAGGCACTTCAAAAGAGCGAGCAATACATTCGCTCCTTGGTTAGCTCAATGGATGATTTGGTTTTCGTCATTGGTATGGATGGCACTTTTAGGAACTATTACCAACCTTCACGTGAACGGGATTTATATGTCCCTCCAAGCGAATTTCTTGGAAAAAATTTCAAAGATTTGCTTCCACCAGAGGTCTCTCAATTACTGCAATCCGCTATGAAGCAAATTGAGATCTCGGGCGAGACCCAGCAATTTAGTTATGCCTTAGAAATAAAAGGTAGGAGGTCATGGTACGACGCAAAAATCTCACCCATCAGAGACCAATCGGGAGTCGTTACAGAGGCTATAAGTGTAGTTCGAGATATCACCGATCGCAAGCATGCGGAAGAGGCGTTAAGCGAGAGTGAGAGGAGCTACCGTCTGCTAGCCGAGAACGCTTCAGACGTTATTTGGACCGTGGATTTGGACATGCGTCTCACCTATGTCAGTCCTTCTGTTACCCGCCTGCTGGGCTACAGTGTTGAGGAAGCTATGGCCAACACTATGGAAGAAGTATTTACACCTGCCTCGTATGAGCGTGCCGTGAATGCTCTTGCAGAAGAACTTGAAATAGAAAATAGGGATCAAAAGGACCCGAACAGGTCGCGTAAGCTGGAGCTGGATTTATGTCGTAAGGATGGGTCTATAGTTACAGTTGAGGGTAATTTTAGTTTCCTACGTGAACCTGATGGGCATCCTGCCCAAATTTTGGCGATAGTCCGGGACATCACCGAGCGCAAACAGGCGGAGAAGACACTTAAAGAAAGTGAGGAGAAGTATCGCTACTTAGTGGAGTCTACCGACGATAATATATATTTGTTAGATAGAAATTGCAGGTTTATCCTCGCGAACAATAGGTATCTGTCAAGGCTTGGCGTGCCAAGAGATCAAGTCATTGGTAAGAGTTATGGCGAAATCCATCCTGCAGCATCAACGACGGTTAAGGCCGTGGAAGAAGTATTCAAAACAGGCAAGTCCATCAATCATGAACACAGGAGCCACCGAAACGGTAAATGCTTCCTCCAAACTTTTAGTCCTGTTAAAGATCCAAAAACAGGCAACATAATTGCAGTAACAGTGATTTCCAAAGACATCACAGGGTACAAGCAGGACGATTTCCATCAAAAAGGTTGAAAAAGAGAGGCTTTTTCACCAACATTTCCTGTGAATGTTTCAGTAAGTTTCAGTAGATCGCCCCCTATGTCTATAAAAAAACAGGAATACCTGCGCCGTTTTTGAGAGTTGCATAAGCAGAATAAATAGCATAGCAATGATGAGCAGAATAGATAAATAGATACTTTGAGTTGACCCGATAATTTTTCTAAATTAATTTCCTGACTTCCTCGCTTTTAAGTGCTTCTTCTCCGTGGGCATCTTTGATATGGTCAAGGATGCCAATCTTCTCTACACCGCAGAAAGGACAAAGATAAACATTTTTATCTGCCCCTTTTCCAGGGAACAACTGCTTGTACATGAGAGCGAGCCAGAGCAAAAAGGGTAATGCAACCCTGAAGGTCCCTGATAGGAAAATAACGAATATGGAGTAAAGCTCACCCTTGGGCGGGAGCAAGAGATAAACATAAGAGATTTGCAATATCACATGAAATATAAAAAGTATGAGAATGCCAATAATCACCCCTTTTAGAAAAATCTTTGATGGAAGATATAAGCGGTAAGCTCTACTAAAAATCTTTGGCGTATTGGTCCTTGGTAAAGCCTTCTTTTCCAAACAAAGATTAGTTGCCAACATCAAAGCGACAAAAGGGGGAATGCAACTTCTGATTCCTTGAGAATAGATGAAATCCTGAGAGGGGTTTGAAGATATCTCAATTCCAACAATTTCAAAATATGCGGCTGTTATCCTTAATATCAACGAGAAATAAGCTGAAGCAAATGGCATCCATAGGATATAAAGAACAGTGGACAAAACGAGGAATTTAATCAGGAAAGGGAGATATTTACCACTGCCACTTTTCTTTGGTTTATGAAGCGGAAATCTGCCCTGCTTAAAACTTTTACAAAAAGAGGTGACTGAGGATATGCTCCGCCGAATTATTTTAAAGAACATTTGTGAATTCACTCCTTTGGCACCTCTACCACCCTATCTCGCCAGATTAGAAAGAGAAGAACAACGAAGACTATTAGGAAAACCTGCCAGAGATAAGCATGAAAGAAATCAAGCAAAGAAGGCATAAAAATACCAACCAACGCAGTGGAGACTAACCTGACCAACGTAATTCCATATAATATTGGGATGCCAACCATTCCTATTGCTTTTTTCCTTAAATCCGTTGGATATGCAAATATGACCGAACAATAAACGATGATGGAAAAAATCCCAGTGCACTCACCAATTACGTCGATTGAAACATCATTCATCAGAACAAAAGTTCCATTTGATTTGGCAGGTAACCCAAATAAGTTCAGTAAAAAAGCAACCAAGGAAGCAGTAAAAGACCTTTGGGGTATTTGCTCTTCGAAAAAGAAGAAATAAGCGAAGTTTAGGATGAAACAGAGAATCAGGAATAATAAGATCGTTTTCAATATTTCTTTTTTTGCCTCTGACTGCCCTCTAAGGTATTTAAACTCTCTTTTTTTCCCCATATAAGCCACCGCATAACCAGCCCCTATCTGTCCATTCCAAGTTCCTTTCAAAGGGCCCGCTCTTAATCTTGACGTTCTCTCTAACTCTCAGCCAACATTTTCTGTCCGCAAGCATCAAAAGGATGCAAAATCTTACTTTTTTATCTTATCGTTATAAACTCCCTTCCATCCCATCATAAAAACGATCAGGATATAATAAAATCACTGTGAGTGAAATATTTCGTATATCTGAGCTGCCTTTTTCTTCCCAATTCCATGTACCTCTTGCAACTCCTCTTGAGATGCATTTACGATATTCACAATCGAGTGGAAATGATCCAAGAGACGCTTAGCCAGAGAGTCCCCGATCAAGGGTAATCCAGCCAACAGAAAGCACCTACTATCCTTTACAGGCAGATCAATTCTCTTTCTCTTCCGATACCATCTTGATTCTGGTATTTTAACGTTCTTACCATCCTCCTCCCTTTCCACCACCGTCTTCAAAAAGGCATAAAAAGCCTCATCATTCTCCACAACCAATAAAGGGGTGTCATAGACGAATAGTGTCTCAAGCTGAGCACCCATCATGCTCGACCAAAATGCCTGTAATGCCCTCTTGGGATACATCGGCGGGATAAAATCCAGATAGTTTTCGAAATCTCCCTGTATCACAAGTATGCGACGTTTGATCTCATACCCCCAGATTTCATCGATTTTCAGGAATCTGAGAAGCTGCTCCCAAAGCCTGTTCGATCTGACAGAGTTCACGAAGTCTGCGGAAGTTTTCCGCTCGATTACAACGGCACCGTCAACGCCAACTATCAAGATGTCTCCGATTGGAAGCTGCACTATCTCTAACTCGCATATCTGCTTTACAAAATCAATCACCCTATTGCCTTCCCTATGATCGATGAACACCTTAATTTCTGACAATTTGTATCCCATTTATTACTTTTACTTCTCTCTTTTTATTTCTCCCCTGCATACTTGGTCCAAATAGTTCTACTTAACGTGATATCAGATCGCCGGAAATCTGAGACTCACTGAGGAGGCGAAGTCACTAACTATATATTAGTGTGCCTCTTCTGTCCAGAAGTCCGAGCATAGGGGATTATGACCGTGTTCGGTTCTAAGTCTGCTCTGATGGAGCTTTTCAACATAAGAGCTTTCACCATATCTAACATATAAATGTTAACAAATACCCACACAACACGCTTATAGACCAAAGCCTGCAATTCTACCCAGCATTATCGACATCAACTCTGGACTTTATTCATATTTTTCATCGAAGTGTTCGAAAAATGCTGTAGGGTGTTGTCAAACCCAGGATAAAGCCTTTTGTGACCAGTCAGAACAGAAGATGACATTTTTAGGTATGCCCTTTTACCAGCATTCCATTCATCATTGGAGGCTCTTGATCAAAATCACCAAATTCAACTCCCGTCTAGCTCGCAATCAATATATCTACGTATGTTGATAGAAGTGGTAACTAAAATTTATCCTCAGATCTCATTTTCTTATGTCATGGTACTTTAAAATGGCTTGCATCGAATAGCCATCAAAACGATCTTTATCTTGACCAAACGCTTATTATGGTGGATAAACGCCATAGTTATGTATGAAAAATAAGGGAAAACGGATCATCTGGCCCGCTAACATCGATGGGACCAAGTCCAAAGGCCAAGGTAGAATTATTTCAAAAAAAGACTCCGTCCAATCGCCGGAACTAGATGAAATTAAAAGGTCTGCCGAAATGTTAGGTCTCAATCCAGAAATGGAGCCGGATAAAGCATATCCAAGATCTTGGTGGGAATTCAGAGGAAGAGTGCTCGTCGACGATAAAGGGTCAAAATCCTCAATCGCGAGGAAGATAGCGGATAACATTAAAAAATGGAGAGTGAACTAATAAATTAAAACTCAGATAACTTTTTATTCCTCGCTCCCCTTGATGCAACACTTTCACTACGCAGCAATCCGATGGTCATAACCACCATGTCATCGGATGCTACGCAGGGAACAGCATTGCTATCAATGTAACCTAGCAGTGCATCTCTCACCCGTATCATGGTCTTCACAGTAGGATCTTGTCTATCGTTTTCTATGTTGGAGATGCTTGAGCAACAGATCCCTGTAAGGGCTGCAAGCTCCTTTTGGGTTAATCCAAGAGTTTTTCTGATATTTCTGAGGCCTTTTCCATACAGGCTCTCCAAGCTCAGAAAACGATGGCAAATGATTTTTGCTTGGGTCATCACATCACGACACGAATACATATCCCTTTTAATAATACAAACTTTCGGTGCGGTGCAGGAGAGATGCAAAAGATTAAAATCATATGAAGTTCAAGTATGGATTGGGATGGGTAGCATGTAAGTCCACATCACCTGCTACACTATCAAAGTGTGACAAATTGGGAAATCTGATTGGCATTGCGCCAGGAATCCCATCGCCTGCCCATCCCATTTGGCTTATGTGATATCATGATAGATTTGCATACACATACCCTTTTTAGTGACGGAGAGCTGATACCCAGCGAGTTAGTTCGGAGAGCAACAGTTCGCGGATATACCGCCATCGGACTGACTGACCATGTGGATTTCACGAACATAGAGTTCGTATTAAAAAATTTGAAGCAAGCGAAATATCTCGAAAAAGAGCTGAATGTTCATGTGCTAGTGGGAGTTGAGCTGACACATATACCTCCAAATAAGATAGAAAAGCTGGTCAACAAGGCGAAACAACTTGGCTCAGAAGTGATAGTAGTTCACGGAGAAACGATTGCGGAGCCTGTCATTCTGGGAACCAACAGTGCCACTGTACGCCTAGAAGGCGTGGATATTTTAGCTCACCCTGGATTCATCTCAATCGAGGATGCGGAAACAGCCAGTAATAATGGCGTCTATCTGGAGATAACTTCTCGTAATGTACATGCCCTAACCAATGGCCATGTTGCAAAGATTGCTAAGGAAACGTCTGCAACATTAATAGTTTCCACAGATGCGCATGGTCCAGAAGACCTTGTAACAAAGGAGAGGGCAATAGATGTCGCCAGAGGTGCAGGCCTAGATAAAGAAGATGCCGATAGAGTGGTCAGCGCCAACTCCAGAAAATTATTAGAAAGGATTATAGGTTAAATCTATTACGAAATCTTTATATATAAAGATCATACCTCATATATAATGATTCCGAAAAGATTTTTGGTAGGTATTCACTGAGAGATGAAGCTATGTACGCTTTACAAGATGAACAAATGGAAGAGACCAAAAGGTCGAATGAAATAAAAAAAGGACGCAAGGGTCTGGGCGAATACGAGGAAACCAAGACGGAATGCCCGGAATGCGGAAGCACTCAACTTGTGCATGATTATGAGAGAGCCGAGCTAATCTGTGAAGAATGTGGTCTCGTCATCGAAGAGGACTTCATAGATATGGGACCTGAATGGCGAGCCTTCGATTACGATCAACGAATGAAGCGTTCCAGAGTAGGAGCACCGATGACCTACACCATACATGACAAAGGGCTGAGCACGATGATCGACTGGAGAAACAGAGATTCATACGGTAAGTCGTTATCATCGAGGAGTAGAGCCCAGTTGTATAGACTGAGAAAGTGGCAACGCAGAATAAGAGTGAGCAACGCAACAGAGCGTAACTTAGCTTTTGCGTTATCAGAATTGGATAGGCTCGCATCAGCCTTGGGACTTTCCAGAGATGTTCGAGAGGCTGCTGCAGTTGTTTACAGGAGGGCAGTAGACCAAAATCTGATCAGAGGTCGCAGCATTGAGGGAGTTTCAGCAGCCTCATTATATGCAGCCTGTAGACAATGCAACGTGCCCAGAACATTGGACGAAATATCAGAGTTCTCACGAGTTGGAAGAAAGGAGATCGGGCGCACTTACAGATTCATATCAAGGGAGCTTGGACTTACTCTCATGCCGACCTCCCCCATAGATTATGTTCCAAGATTCGCATCAGGTCTAAATCTGAAGGGGGAGGTACAATCCAAGGCAGTCGAGATCCTAAGACAGGCAGGAGAGAAAGAGCTGACCTCAGGAAGAGGGCCGACAGGTGTTGCAGCAGCAGCTATCTACATCGCATCCCTTCTTAGCGGAGAAAGAAGGACGCAAAGAGAAGTAGCAGATGTGGCAGGCGTTACTGAAGTCACGATAAGAAACAGATACAAGGAGTTAGCAGAGGAGCTTGGCATTGAGATCATCCTATGAGCCGGGGATGGCAAGGTATGCGCCATAAACAGGAATTGCGACAAGTAAACATCCTAAAACCGAGCCCATCGCTACTGCTGACCACGCATACCATGGCTTCATACCAATGATCCTGCCGATAATAGACCCTATCACGGCATTGGTTCCATTGAAGGGAAGCGCTATGAAAAGTGCGATACCTAAAAAGGCTAATCTACTGATAAAAGGATATTTTTTCAAATACTCTCGCCCTTGTCTCTCTGCTTTCGAGATCAGCTTGCCCAGAAAGGGAATTTTTAGGGCTATATCAAAGTTCAACACCATAAAAAGGCTAGTAATTAAATCTACGAATACGACTGCAATCATGGCTTCCCATAGGCTTAGGCCCAATCTCAAACCGAAGGGTATCGCCCATAGCCTACCCAACAGGGATGTAGGCGGAAAGAAATAGCTTAGAACTACACCACCAAATTCAAAAGAATCAGTCCAGATGATCAACAGGGCAACAATGCCTGCTATGCCGAATGGAGCGAAGAACTTAGCGAGAGTTAACCAAGCATACTCTGACTTCTCGACAAAATACTCTTTCCGTTTAGATAGTTTTATCAGGTCCATGTACCAAGTCCACAGGTCTTGATTTGTTTATATCATCTTACAACACCATACATAATATTAATTATCTGTGAGTTAAGCAATGTTTTATCCCCATCAGATACTTAAGAGGAAAGATTTTTCTACAGTGCCATTTCAGTTTATATAACATGGTAAGCTTAGAGTTTGGAGGCAGGATAGCAGAGCCAAGCGTAAGGCGAGTAGATGACATGAAAGAAGTCATCTACGATAAAAGATGGTTGAAGAGCGCTGGAAATCTTGACCTGTATTATATGTATAGAGACCTGTCCCTGAGCAGAAGGGATGGGGAGATCATAAAAAAAAATCACCTGAGATATGATATCACTATAATCCCACCACGTGTTTTAGGCGTGGAGTATGTGAAAACAATCGGACATTATCATCCCCCTTTGCCAGATGCAAAACTGTCCTATGTAGAGGTCTATGAAGTGCTTAATGGTGAGGCGCATTATCTGTTGCAAAAGTGCCAAAATGATGATGTCAGGGACGTCGTGCTGATAAAGGCTGAAAGAGGGGATAAGGTGATCATACCGCCCGATTATGGCCATGTGACCATAAATCCCTCCAACAAAGAGCTTCGAATGTGCAACTGGGTTGCCCGCGATTTTTCATCCATCTATGAGCCAATAAAAGAAAAGGGCGGGGCTGCCTACTTTGAGTTGGTTATCGGATTCGTAAAAAATGAAAATTACGGAAATGTGCCAGAGCTACGGTTTCTGGAGCCTACAAACTTCTCAGAGGTCGGGCTGAGGAAAAACAGGGAAATGTACGGATTGATAAGGGAGGATCCGGCGCTGCTGGAGTTTCTGACCAAGCCGCAGGATTATGGGTGGTTGTTTGAGAGAGTTCTGGGGGATGAGTGAAAGATTTTTCTTTTGTATAGGGTTTTGTTTACAAAAGTTATAAAGGAATGATTGGTGAGTCTGATACAAAGTTCGGATTCAATAATCTTTTTTGTAAGCAAAAAATGACAGATCATCCATTTCACAGAAAACGACAGAAAAAACCAATAGCAATTAAAAATAAACCCCCAAAAGTAAACCATCTTTTAACTTTTGAAAAGGGATCGCATGCCTTGAATAGAAAAGTAAATTTATTCGCTAATAGACATACCAATCTTGGATAGCAAGAACCTAATAAAGTAGGTGCACCTAAGAAAAGAGTTCCTAACATAATCAATAAATCACATATTATGGTGTTCATAACTAATCTTTGTTTGAATAGATGCTTTAAATATTTTTGTATTCATCACAGAAAAAAGACCTCGCAGGAGGCGATATAAGGCATTTCTTGCTATGCTAAGATATAAAATAAATTCTAAAGTTTGATTGTATTTAAGAAATTTAGTTAATGTATGTCTAGAATAGACTGGCTAATATCTTATAGTCTGATCATTAGCAATATAAAGATAGAAACTGGAAGATATACCAGATGTAATAATTTTATTGGCTTAGGTGCTTTCTTTTGTTCAAATAACGTGCCTATCACTACTGTATGGATATATGCCATAATGTGAAAAATAACTCCACTCACTATCCAAAAAGTAGTCCAAGTAGGACTCATATTAAAAAAGCTAATTTGAAATAAAAATGAGCCATTTATATCACTTAGCGAAATTAATGCTGCTAAGTCGAATGCGAAACAACCCAAATAAACGTGATGCAAGAACAAACTCCAGTGAGATAGAGTCTTTTTCCATCCTTTAAAAGGTAAAAATACATCACTTAGTACTGGACCGTATTTGGTTATGGAATCAACTACACCAGCCAAAAAAGCTACTCCAATTGTTATTATGAAAGGCGATAAGAATTCAATGATCATTTTATTGCATAAAATATAGACTTTAACTTTATTTAAGTGATGGTGTTCTATTGAAAATATGTTTGTTGAGGGACTTTAGTCCCATAGGTCGTTACAACACGATTTTTCAAGCCGCTCCTATCTCCAGCGCTTTCTCCCGTTATCCTTACCCTCCTCACCCCACCAAAAACCTCTCAAAATAGGGGTTAGGTTTGATTATTAGGTTTGATGAGATCAGTATTTGCTAAAATGGGATTTTATAGAATCCATATCATAAATTGATTTTCGTGGATTTCCTGTAATTTCCTCATATAACTTTGAGAAGCCGATAGCGTCTGAATTATTTATTCTTTTTAGTAAATATTTTAAGTCATACCCTTTTCTGGCTAGTTTAATCTTGCCCTCCTTCTCTAAATTGATCAGAAATATGTTTGAACGTCTGCTATATGCAGCACCCTCTAAATTATAGAATAAAGAATCCCCATATCTTTTTTTTAAAAAAATAACAATGTCACTTCTTGATAGCTTCCCCTCATCACGATTATTAAGATCAGGTTTCAATTCATTCTCTCTTTCAAATTTGCATCCTGTATTTTCGTAAAGTTTTATCTCTTGACCCGATATAAGCCCACTTAAATCGTACATGCAAGGAAATTGCTTGCATGCTATTGGTCTTTTTTCATAAATATTGCATTTATTATTGGAAAGAAAAGGACAATCTTGTCCATCTAATGTGTACTTGTGTACAATTGTTCTTTCGCTCTTCAAATCGAAGGAAACCTGAACAGGAACTATTTTTCTCGTTGAATTTATTTTTTTTAACTCCTGTAAAAAATCATCAATTTCCCAATCAAAAAAAGGAAGATATATATCACTTAGGTTAATAATAAACGAATTCATAATAAACGGATTCCGTTCAGCAGATTTTCCAATTTTTTTATCCATAGATGCATCGAAAGAAAATTCTGACAACACTCACCGCAACGGAGACACTTAAATGTTTTTACTTCATCCAGATTATACATTCTGATTATATTTGTACTTCAATAGATTATAATCTTTTTTAAAGATAAGGCTGAAACTATAGGGTATGAAAAAGCATTTTAAGCACGAATATCTTATTATATAAAACAGTGGAGAAGCAAAGTGGCATTACAAAGGAGAGAATAAAATGAAATGCCCTCATTGTTTAGTAGAAATTCATGCAGATGAACATTGGACATATCTTGGAAAAGATAGTGAAGGTCATTGGGGTATTAAACACTATTTGTGTCCAAACCCTGATTGTAAGAAGGGAATATTTTATTTGGTGATAGGTAGCGCAAGATTAGATTCTTCGGATCGTTTTTTAAGATTCAATGAAATACATAAGAGTTTTTTAGTTTATCCTAAAGGGTCAAATCGTCCTCCAGTTCCTCCTCAAGTCCCCGAAAAAATAGCAGAGGACTACGTGGAAGCATGCATAGTATTATCTGATAGCCCTAAAGCAAGCGCAGCCTTAAGTCGCCGTTGTCTTCAAAACTTATTAAGAGAAGTAGCTAATGTTAAACCCGGAAATCTTGCGGATGAAATACAAGAAGTAATAGATAGTAAAAGTCTTCCATCGTACCTAACCGAGGATTTAGATAGAGTCCGATTAATCGGCAATTTCTCAGCCCACCCAACCAAAAGCAAGCAAAGCGGGGAAATTATTCCTGTTGAGCCCCAAGAGGCAGAATGGAATTTAGATGTGCTAGAAGGTCTATTCGACTTTTATTTCGTTCAACCAGAAATTATGAAGCAAAAGAGGGTGGCATTAGATAAAAAATTAGAGGATGCTGGTAAAAAAGGGAATTAAGTAAAATGTTTTCACGCCCACCTATCTCCAGCGCTTTCCGCCCCGTTATGGCTCGCTACAATTTTCTACCAATTCAATCAACCCAAATCTTGGTCGTCGGCGCCGTCTCTCTTTTGTGCTTGTTCTCTTCGACGCGTTGGATGAATTTTTCTATAGCCTCCCTCGAAATATTCAGCTCCTCTTCGATTTCTACATAGCTCTTCCCTTCATCGATCCATTTTTTCAAAATGGCATCGACCAACTCGTATGAACACCCAAACTCTTCCTCGTCCGTCTGACCGACCCAAAGGCCTGCTGACGGTGCTTTACGGATAATTTGCTCGGGAACCCCTAGATACATAGCAAGTGCTCGGACCTGCATTTTGTACAGCTCTCCAAGGGGAAGTATGTCCACACCTGCATCACCGTACTTGGTGGTATAGCCTAAAAGGATTTCAGTCCTGTTGCCAGTCCCAATCACGAGGCGATTTAGCAGATTGGCATAATAATAGAGGATGCACATCCTTATGCGCGCTTTAAGGTTGCCATGACACACCCTTTCATTAGGATCGTAATTTGGGAGAGCGGATTCAAGGATGTCCATTATCTCGGAAATTTCAATGACCTTATGCTCTATGCCGAGCTTTTTTGCTATTCGCAGAGCGTCTTCGACATCCTCTTCCCTGGTTATGCCCTTTTCCGGGAGCAGGATGCCTAAAACGTTTTCATTGCCAAGCGCTTGGGCAGAAAGAAAGGCTGTGACGCTGGAATCTATGCCTCCACTGAGCCCTAATATTGCACCTTTGGCATTTGCATTTTCTACGCTGGTTCGGATAAACTCGGTAATCTTCTCCACTATCTCCTTAAGATCGATACCCATTGTTGTCATATACCTTCCAGCACCTTTCTGAGTTTATCTCCGGCTTCCTTGGCTTTACCCTGCTCGTTTTGAAAGATGAATAAGGGCACGCCCGTGATGACAGAGCATGCAGCTGCATACATTCGATTGAGGCGCTGCTGCTCAGTGATGGGCTCCTCCCTTTTTCTGATGCACTCGTCCTTTATTCTTCTAGCGGTTATGCCTTCCTCACTGGATTCCACCACGACGAGTAGGTCCAAAGGCAGTTTTTTGAGCACATGATGTGGCAAACCAGGATAATAGCCTTGGGGCTTGAGAACACTGCAATGAGTATCCAATATGATGTTCATATCCTTTGACTTGGAGGATATCTTCTCGGCAGCCAACTCCTGTATAACTTTATAACGCTCAAGAGGCATTTGCGTCCTCATCGCATCCCTATGTTCTACCAGCCCGGCCTCCTTAGCAGCATCAAACATGTAGTCTCCGAAGTTTATTATCTCGTATTTTTCTTTGATGCCTTCGAGCGCAAATTGCACCACAGTGGATTTTCCTACGCCGGGCACTCCTGTTATTGCAACCAGTTTTCCCATTCTTATCCCTCGGAATAAACTTTTAAACTTTTGAATATATTTTGATCCGATCCAAAGTCCCAATCCAATTAACATCAAAGCAGCCCCACTGGATAGGATCACTTTGAAATCAATAGATCGATCTTTGGCTTCATCATTTCTTAATTAATTAGAGTTCAAATCAATATAATATATCTTGTGATGGAAAAAATATTTTATGACGGAAAAGGTTAAAAAGACGGAAAAGGTTAAAAAGGATGTGATATATGTAAAAGAAAGCATCATACCTATTACTGCTTTGATGGTGGTGGTTTGCTAATAGTATTTGACATGGATAACACCCTCGTCGATGTTGAAATAATCGATGAGCTTGCTAAAGCTGCTGGTGTGGGTGAAAAGGTTGCCGAAATCACCAGAAAGGCTATGCAGGGCGAAGTTGATTTTGGAACAGCCCTTATAGAGAGAGTGCAACTTCTCAAGAATTTACCTGAAAAAGACGTCATAAAAATAGCAGATAGCATACCTATCATGAAAGGTGCCGAGCGGTTAATCAAAGAAGCAAAATCCATGGGATACAAGACAGCGATGATATCTGGAAGTTTTACGATTTTTGCGCAAAAGGTCGGAGAAAAACTCGGCATAGATCATGTCGTTGCTAATGAGCTGGTAATAAAAGATGGCATTGTAACCGGGGAGGTAACAGGGCCCTTGATGAAACAAGAGTCCAAAGAATCTGTGCTCGCAGAAATCGTAAAATCAGAGGGATTAGAGTTTAAGGATTGCGTGGTCGTGGGAGACGGAGCAAATGACATACACATGTTTAAGAATGCCGGGCTCTCGATAGCATTTGGCCATAATCCAGTATTACGCGATATTGCAGATGTGGTGATAACTCAGAAGGACCAAGAAATGATAATCCCCTTGCTAACTAAGCCAAGACAGGACATGCTAGAAGAACTACAAGAAAAGATGGAAAAACTGAAAAGCGAATCAGAAAGACTCAAAGAAAAGCGAAACAAACTTAACCAGACTGCATCTGAGCTATCGATGAAAAGGGATGAGCTTAACCAGAAAGCAAGAGAGCTCGTGATCGCTGCCCAAGCCTACAAAAAAGAAAGGGATGAATATAACGAGAAGGTGAGTGAGCATAAAGCAAAGCGAGACGAGCTAAACGAAAAAGCGAACAAAGTCTATGCTCGATTGGATAAACTGCGCAAAAAGAGTAATGCAAAGGGGTCATCTATCGAGGAACTCAAGCGAGAAATCGATAAGTTGGAATTTAAACAACAGACGGAAGTACTGAGCATCAGCAAAGAGCGTCAATTGGTTGAGCGGATTTCCTCCCTACAGGAAAAATATCTGAAGAGAAAGGCTCAGTTGGAGCAGGATATAGAGCTCAAAGCACTTTTGGAGGAGGCACAAAATCTCTGGAACCAAGCCTCAGAATATCATGAGAAGGTCACTGAGTACGCAAATTTGGCGCAAGATAGGCACGAAAAAATGATTGCTGCATTCAGAGAGGCTGACCAAATGAGGACTGATGCAGATGCCATCCATAAGGATTTCGTAAATGCGCAAGAAAATGCCGATGAGATGCATAATGGATTCATAAAGACACAAAAGGAGATTCGTGACTTTGATAAGCTAATAGGCAGCTTAAAGAGAAAGAGTCAAAAAGATAAAGAGGATAAAAAGAGGCGTGATACCCAGAAAAAAGCCGAAGAGATATATGATCAATTCAAAAAAGGTGAAAAATTAAATACAGAAGACCTGCTTTTGCTTCAGCGATCGAAGCTGCTTTAGATGCTTACTTTACTTAATCAATTAATTTTTGAAATTCCTGATCTCAATAGAGTGGTGTAATAAACGGCGCCAATGATAAATGAGACGCCGATGGCTTCGTTATGCTCTCTTTCTTTACGCCCACTAATACACTGCTAACTCATTAAGAATGTCCGTTTTTGAAATGATTCCTATCGCCTCTTCCCCCTCAGTTACCATCAGAAGCCCTACCTTATGCTTATCTAAGACCTTGATCGCTTCATAGAGTGGTCGGTTACCATCGATCGAGATGGGGGACGTGGCCATTACATCCCTGACTTTAGACTTTATCTTTCCTTCTGCTAAGGCCCTTCCGATATCCCTGAACGTAACGACTCCAATAGCTTTCTCATTCTCCTTCACCGGAGCGCCATGGATGTTTCGTTCAGTCAATATAAGCGCTGCTTCCTGCAAAGTTGCATTGGCCTCAACATAGAGAATTTCTTTGGACATGTACTCTTTGATAGGCTTTTTTGGCAGTGAGACCATCTCGTTTATATTGCACAATACCACGTTATCGGTATCATCCCGCCCATACACCTCACCCCTGATGATCAAATTATTCACTGGCGTTGGTCCTACCTGGAGTTTATCCCCCATGTGGAAATCATGTGTATCCCCAAGAACCTTTACAGCGGCACGACATAAAATAGGATGTCTTAGGGAAATAAAATCAATATTTGAGACCGTTGCACCTTCGATCAAGATGCCGTTTCGATAGATGCAAACTATCGCCTCCTTATCCAATTTATCAAGATTAATGGCTTCGTAAGCATTTCCAGTCGGCTTGTATCCACCCTTCGGTCCCGGAATACCCTCCACCAATTCAAGTGCTTTCATTGATTGCATCTGATTTCGAACTGTACCAGGACTGCGACCGATAACTTTAGCTATATCCTCGCCTTTAATCACTTCATTTTTCTTTCTGGATAGGTTTATCAAAGCAGTAATAATTTGTTTTTGAACTGGCGTAAGTTCCATGGTGATGCCAAATTATAATGATTAATAGAGGCATATATACTTAATCGATGGATATATTTAATTGATCGGGTTTGAGGATAGAGTCAATGCTCGGGCCAAGGAATGAACCTCTGGCGAATCCTGCCTTCATCCTATATTTGCAAAAAATATCCGATCATAAACCCCATTATGGTGCCAGTATTTAAGAAAGGCAAGCCAGCTTGTGGTTTCTCCCCCCATGAGAGACCTATCAAAGCTGCAAAGCCCACCAGCGATCCGATAATGGCGCCTAGTGCCGGAAGATTAACGAACCGTGTGGAGATAATGAAAGCCTTAGCAGATACCACCAAGATCGTAGGCACTACGACGTCGCCCAACCCCATGAAATAGGCGTTTTTTTCATCTTTCGGGGTTTGATCTAAAAACGAATAATCCCATCTCTTGGGAATGATGAATAAAATTGGAGTCCGAAGATCTAATATGCCCTCAGCAAGCAGGACCATATGTTTTGTCTGATATACTGCGATGGCATCATATACAGCCAGCGCGATCAACAAGATCAACGTAGGTAGGATCGCAAGCGAGATGCCAAACAGAGCTGCAGCCCCAGCCCCTATCAATACACCAGTGATGTCGATGATGTACCACTCCGGATATTTATATAGCAGGAGGGTGAGCGCTGTCGTCAGCATAATTGAGCCGATAAAAGAGGTGGTTGGCGGTGCGATCATAGACAGCATCACAAAAAATACAAGATATAATGTGAATGCCACAACTACCAAGATGATGAGATGAATAACCCATTTTAGGTCTAGTCTTATTATCAAGAGCATAAAAAGCGTGAAGGCTAGGATCATGCCCATGTACCATATCGGATTCAAAACAGATTGTGGATCTTCAAAAGCTTGCATATGTTGGGCGTTCAGCGGATCAACCAGCAACAGTGCAATGACCTGCACGGCTAAAAGGAAAACACACATGCTGCCCAGCAGTAAATGGTCCTTGATTCTTTTCAAGCTGTTACCCCATTATTATTAAATACCTTGGAGAATATGATAGCATGGTCAAAGTTAAACTTTACCGAATGGGGTGGAAAAGATGGAGTCAAGAGACCTAATATTTTCAATTGTGATGGTGGCGTCTGCATTCGTGCTCACTTTTAGATGGATAGCTCAGTATGGCATGGGCGATGCAGTAGTTATATTATCTGCAATGGTCTTGGTCGGAGCGTTAGCTGCGATGATACTGAGTGTGAACGTCAGGCTGAAATCGATAGAAGACCAGATAAATTCCAAAGAAAGATCACTACGAGTTAACGTCCAAAGCGTTGAGGAGGGGGTAGAGCGCCGGTTAAACATGATAGTCAACAGAGTCAATGAGACAATGGAAGAGCTCTCAAGGCGAGCATACCGGTAATTGTCCCCTTTTTCCAATTATTTTTATCTGAAGTGTCAATTAATTTACCTGTCAAAGATAGTGTTAGCTTGCACATAGCATAGTTGATTAATTTAATATCAAACCCATAGCTACTAACAACTGTATCTCCTATTAATTATGCATGCCTAAGTAAGTCTACCAATAGGTCGAGAGAGAAATATGGGAGCAGATCTCAGGGATATCATCGAAAAAAAGGAAATCGAACTAAAGGAGTTGTTCGGGAAAACCATAGCCATAGATGCCTACAACACCTTGTACCAATTTCTTAGCATCATCCGCCAACCAGATGGGACTCCGCTGATGGACTCGCAGGGGAACATTACCTCGCATCTCTCTGGACTCCTGTATAGAACCACAAACTTGATCGAGTCTGGCATCAAACCCGTCTTTGTTTTTGATGGAAAACCACCAGAATTCAAAGCTCAAACGATCAGGGAAAGGGCAGAAATAAGAGACGTGGCTGAAAGACGGTGGATCACGGCAAGGACTCTCGGCGAGGAGGATGCGTTCAAATATGCCCAAGCATCTTCAAAATTGGATTCTCAAATAGTCGGAGATGCCAAAACTATTCTGGGTTATATGGGAATTCCATGTGTCCAAGCCCCATCCGAGGGAGAGGCACAAGCCGCATTCATGGCAATCAACGGTGATGCAGATGCAGTCAGTTCTCAGGATTATGATGCGTTGTTGTTTGGTGCACCAAAGCTGGTCAGAAATTTGACGATCACCGGGCGCAGGAAATTACCGGGAAAAAACATATACATCGATGTAAAGCCAGAAATGCTCGAGTTAAACTCAATATTGGATACGCTGAATATTACATCCAAGCAGTTGATAGATATCGCCATACTCATAGGCACAGATTACAACGATGGGATCAAAGGCATAGGACCGAAGACGGCATTAAGATTGATTCAAAAACATGGAGCGATCGAAGGAGCGCTTGCAGAGTTAAATGAGAGCGTTGAGAGTTTTGACACTATTCGGGAATCTTTTCTCTATCCAGAGATAACCGCTACATACGAAATAGATTGGGAAAAACCCAAAGAAGCGCTTATCATAAAATTCCTCTGCGATCAACATGATTTCTCTGAAGAGCGAGTTGAAAAAGTATTAGAGCGCTTGATTGAAGCGTCCGCTCAAAAGCAGAAGACATTGGACCAGTGGAGCCGTAAATAAATGTAAAGTAAACGGCGGGAATTGACCCTCGAAGTACTTTTCGATGAATCGTTTTTCATTCTTTGGGTCTCTTTCCTACGTATCTCCCGTCATACCTTACCGCTAAGGTATTTATTCGAGTCCTTCCCTGATTATCAACTCAGGTTATAAACGACCCTCGTCGCCCGTAAGCGATGATTTTGGTTTCATCGTAGGCTTCATCCCGCCAATAATCATCATAGTTTGCTGATATTAAAAATTTTTTGGTACACATTCTGGTATGTATTTTGGTAACAAATTTTAAGTACAGCCCGTGCATTTATATATCTGGGGATGACCACGAGGCGTAGGCAGATTGCATTAATAACCGAAGATTTTCTGGTTCATCGATCCATCGTGGCAGAGCTGAAAGCACGTAACTTGAACTTTATAACACTCTCCCCCAAGGACCCGATACCCTTTAGCGTCAGAGCGGTCATCACAACAGAAGATGAGCGCGATGAGATAGATTTTGATGTTGATAAGATCGTAATTGCCAAAAAACCCTCTGCGACCATAGATAGGGCCCAACTGTTACTGGAGAGACATAAATACGAAAAAATCATAATCGGCATCGATCCGGGCAAATATTCCGGCATCGCTGTAATCGGGGATGGCATGGTCATATCTGTGCATCAAGTATCATTTGGTAGAGTCGAAAAGATAGTACGTGAAATTTTAAATGAAAAATCAACCCAAGATGCAGTTATAAGGATCGGACATGGGGTTCGCCTTTTGAGCACGCAGATAATAAATACGCTTCTTACGTTAGGAGTGTCCATAGAACTTGTAGACGAAAGTTTTACCACCCCCATTTTGGGAAAGGGAGTTAGAAATCAGATTTCTGATATAGTGGCAGCAATCAACATAGCCCACCTGGAGGGCATTCCAATAGACAAAAAACAAATTGAACCTTCCAGAAAGGAAATCCAGCTTGTCCAAGAGTGGAGTCGGGAGCGATCCAATGGCAGGTCCACTATTTCCCGGAGATTGGCCCGGCAGGTCGCCAAGGGAGAGCTAACCCTGGATGAAGCGATAGCACTGAACTAGACCTTAAACCCATATTTTCCGATGAGTGGAACAAATACCACTCCTCCGCTATCCTTTTTGATAATTCCGTTTCTTTTCTCAACCAAGTAGAGATTTTGAATATGTCTTCCAATGGGGATCACCATCTTTCCACCGGATTTTAGCTGGCCTATCAGAGGGGGAGGTATGTCCGGAGCCGCACATGCCACGCTGATTCGGTCATAGGGCGCATGGTCCGGGAGACCTAAAGTGCCATCTCCTACAAAAACAGTAACGTTTGAATAGCCTGCAATCTGGAGGTTTTCAATCGCAGAATTAACCAGCGAAGATAGTCGATCAACAGTATAAATATGTCCTTCTCCAACCAACTCAGCCATAACAGCGGCATGGTAACCACAACCAGCACCTATTTCCAGTATGCTCATCCCACTTTGTATATCCAATAGATCGCACATCATTGCGACCATGTGCGGCGCTGAGATGGTCTGGTTTTCACCTATTGGAAGGGGGTGGTCAGCATAGGCTTTTTCCCTGTAGATTGAGGGGACGAACAGGTGGCGTGGGACTTTTTTCATCGCATCCAACACCCTTTCGCTTATCCCATAAAACCTAAGCCCTTCCACTAGCCTTGTCCTTTCAGTCTCGAATCCCGTTGACATTGATATGATAATAAATAAGAGCGGAGAATACAAATAGTTAGTTGTGGCTACAGAGATCATTCACGCACGTGGGCATCCGAATATCCTAGCAAGACATAAAACCACTTTTGAGATCACCAAGGATGATGAGATATCTGAGCGTGCGGATTGCATCATAGCCGTATCAGCAGATAAGGGCGCAATGGATCTTTCAGCTCAATTTAAACGGCTCGCGAGGCTGCCAGATACACGGATAATAGCGGACCTCAGTTCGGAAGGGTTGCATGAGCGGATAATTGGGCGTGGACATCCGAATTTGACGTTTTCGCACGAAAAGGACCTAGTCGGAAGAATAGGGTCATACACCTGCGGTAGAACGCTGATGATTCATGCAGATAAGGCTGCACTTCACCTTGGCCAAGGTTTTGTAAAAAAGATAAAAGCGAGAGACGTTGAGATCATTATCAAGTTAATCGCGGAGCCTATACAACACGAATTCTAGGATGATCATTGAGGCAACCATACAAACCGCTAACATGGAAACCAGCATTTCCCAACTAGGTCCACCGGTTGTACCATATATGGCATACGCATATCGGATGCTACCCACTATCGATACGATGACAAATGTGGATGAGAATCCAATAACACCCCCGCCAATTAGGGACTTAAGTTGATGTGCGCCTCTGCTATTGAAAAACGCGGAGCCCATAATGAAGGAGATCGCTCCGATCATCAACACAAAGGCTGGGTGAATGGGACTCTTTTCAGACTCAAACATATATATGATTCCAAATGCGATTCCAAGCATGACCAGTGCCATGGCAACGGATATTGCCAGTGTCACGACAAAATAGTTGTCCCGAATTTGCTTCAGCAGTGTACCGCCGAGTTTATCAGTCCGGATTTACCTCCCTCCCTCAAATTATGTATGTCGTTATGGTTTATAAATTAAGTTATCTTATCTAATCTTATCAATACAATATAGATAAATAAATCTGTACCGTATAATCGATCCTATAAAGATTCTGCAGAGTGTCAGGGTAATCACCCATAATAAAGGGATAACGTGTACAGTAGAAGGAGTTTTATTAAAAGCGCATTTGCTGCTGGAGCATTAGTTACTACGGGATATGTGGCATTTCTGAAATATTTTAAAGAACCACCTGTTCCAACTCCTGCTCCTACGCCTGTTCCTACTTCAACTCCTGCTCCTACGCCAGCAGAAACATTAGAATCAAAGATAAATAGAGACCTGTTATCCTATGTTCCTGAAATCAAAAACCATGATGAGAGAGTAATAAATGCGGCTGTATTGCAGATAAGGGATGACATATACCTTAATAATCTGGATACAATTGAAGTGAAGATAGGAGAGACTACATACAATGCATGGGATTACATTAAAGGAGCTATTGGTTTTGTTCTTCCCGGGCTGGAGAATGTGGAGTTAAATGACAAATTAAAATACTACAGCGATATGGATTTGAGGCAGATTTTACTGCCTGCAAACCTCAGAACAATTGACATAAAAAGCATTTTGGATGGCAATCGTAAAATAGAGTATAATCTCGAGGGATTGGGTTATGGATTAAAGAACGTTACGTCTGAATCTCCCGATAAAAAGTCGCCTCAGGAAGTGTTGGGAGAAAGAGTAAGGAATTTTTATAGCGATAAAGAGTCCAAAGATTATGAAGAAGCTAAATACTTTTCCAAGGGTGCAGCTCCAGGTTGGAAAAATAGCACTGCTGCTTTTTTAGAGGTAAGAGATAGTATGTTTGATAATGGAGAAGATGCACCATTGTTTGTCATTGGGTGGTCTGGATACATAGTTGGCGAACAAAACTCTTCTCAATTTTCTTCACTTGTTAGCAGGTCAATGGAAGTGCCCCTAGCATCTTATTATAGTAGTGCAGATTATCCCTCAGGAAGGACCATTCACGGCAACCCATTGACTCATAGCGAACCTTTGGTATCTTATAAAAAGAGATTAACTGGTGTTTGGATGTTTAAAGAACCATTTTTAGCGGATTATATAGGTGGATTAAACGAACCGAATATAACTTTATCAACACCATACGGACTTTACGATCTTCTTACTCTTTCAACACCAGATGGATTTTACAATTCTTTTACCTTTAAGCCAATTAATCCTAACTAGTGCAAAGATATTTTTTATTATATATCTGGTTAGTGCATTGCCCGGTGCCTCTATTACTTACAGGCAAAGTAGTATCTTGGTCACAACAGAAGTTATTTTCACAATCTGAGTTAGTATAACATGGACCACAAATAGAACAGGTATAGGTATTGGGTCCCTCTGGCTTATTAGTTGGATTATTACATCTAGCATATCTATTAGGGTAAATTCCTAGTGGAGGTCCACAAGTTATACCAGCATCAATACAATGTGTATTTGTCAAACACTCCACGCACTGTTTTGTATTAGTGTTGCATATTGGCTTGGTTGGGCTGTTGCAGTCTGCGTTACTAGTGCATCCTCCGCAGCTTGTATCATATGTTATCTTGCAGTTGGAATTGCACCTGTAGTTAGATGCTGTGGAGCATTCTTCTGGCTTTATTTCATCGCATTCCGGGTCAGCGTGATTTACTGGCCAGAATGGCATCTCGGCATCTGTGCCAATCAGAGCAGGATCGATATTTGTCCATGATTCACATGTCTGCTCGCATTTAGGAGTACTGCATTTTTCTCCTACTTCAGAGCAGCCAGAGCATACGCTCATATTGCATCCTAACGGAGCGCATTCCTGGGTTTGTATAGTATAGTCACAAACAAGATTCCATTTGCGATACCAATGAATATAACTATAGGTGCATTGCTCTTCTCCTACACGTGAACACGCTGAAAATAGCGCTAACCACACCCTACACAAAGGCATCTAACCCTTGACAATCGAAAGTGCATCACTCGTGCCTATTCGTGTAGCACCGGCTTTGACAAGAGCAATGGCATCCTCGTATGTGCGGATTCCACCAGATGCCTTAACACCCTTTCCGAATGCATCTCGCATTAGCTTGACATCGCTGACGGTCGCTTTGCCAGAAAAACCAGTGGAAGTTTTCACGAAATCTGCACCTGCCTCTTTTGCAAGCTTACATGCATGCACCTTCTCCTCATCTGTCAAAAGCCCTGCCTCGATGATCACTTTGACGACAGAGCCTCCGGCAGAGTTCACGACTGCCCTTATATCCTTTTTAACTACCTCATAATCGCCGGATTTCAATGCGCCGATGTTCATCACCACGTCCACCTCTTGCGCTCCGTTTTTGATAGCGTTTTTCACTTCGAATACCTTGGTCTCAGTGGTACTCGCCCCAAGCGGAAACCCTATGACGGTGCACACCTTGATGTTCATCCTCTCCAGCATTTTCGCAGCCAAGGAGACATGAATGGGATTGACACAAACAGATGCAAAATTGTGCTCGATGGCCTCAGCGCAAATTCTCTTTATGTCCTTAGCGGTCGCATCTGGCTTTAGAAGGGTGTGGTCGATCATACTTGCCAGCTGCTCTCTCGTGATCTTCATCTCATCACCATTGAGTCGCCATTGAAAGAAGATATTTTACCTTACAGCTGTGCTCGATCATGGATGTTAGAACGTATGCTTCTTCTAAGGATTTCCCTGCTGTGAAAGTGCCATGCCCCCTTACTATAACGCCCTTGTAATCCCGAAGCACACTGGATACGTTATCGGCAAGTTTTTTTGAACCTGCCTTGCCCTCGACTATAGGTATCTCACGGAGGTGGTACAAACCTTCACAGTCCACGGGTATTATCTTATCTTGGCTCAAAATCAACGACTCGACCACCGCATATACGGGATGTGCATGGATTACGGCAAGTGCGGATGTTCCTCTGTATATCTCCCTGTGAACCTTCGCTTCCATCGAAGCTACCCTACTTTTTGATTCTTCAAGATCGACCTCGACAACACTGTTCTTAGAGAGCCCATCCAGCATTGCACCTCTTTTGGTTATGAGCATCTTGTTGTCGATCCTAACACTGATGTTGCCAAAGTGAGATCTCACTAAACCGTCTTCTGCAAGCTTCTTTCCGAACTTCACCATCTCTTTTAACATTTATCTCTGGGGCTCAATAATCACCTTAAGGGATTCCTTAGCCTCTGCCACAAGCTTAAAGCCCTTCGATGTGTCTTTCAAGCCGAATTTATGCGTTATCATATCCTTAACATTGACGGAGCCTATCAATTCGAGAGCTGTTTGAAGGTCTTTAGGTCCTGCGCCATAGGATGTCATCAGGGTTATTTCATCGCGCCAAAGCTCGTTCATGGGAATGGGGACGTCAACACCAGGCACTGCAAAAAACAATACAGTGCCGCCCTTGTCTACTGACCGAATTGCCTGCAAAGCAGCTGGAAGTGCCCCGGTGCATATTATAACACGATCTACCGGCCTTCCTTCATTCATCTTACGCACTTCAACCGGCACATTTTCCTTGGCGTGTAGGGTCGCATCTGCTCCGAATTTTTTTGCCGCCCTGAGACGATAGTCAATCACATCCGTAGCGATGACTCGAGCTGCACCAAGTGCTTTAGCCAACTGTATGTGCAGCAATCCAGAAACACCGCTGCCCATGACCAACACGCTCAATCCTGCTTTCATATTTGCCAGTCTCAATCCTCGCGCAACACAAGCCAACGGCTCGATGAAAGTCCCTTCATCAAAGGACATCCCTTCAGGAAGCAAAAATACACCCCTGTCAACATTTATTTGCGGCACCCGGATAAACTCTGCAAAACCACCGGGATCATAGTTCGTCTGGTGCAGAGTTTCACAAGCAGTTTGATGGTCGCTGAGACAATAACGACATGTGTTGCAAGGAACATGATGAGAAACGAAGACCCTATCACCTTTTTTGTATTTTTTTACATCCTTTCCCATCTCAACGATCTCCCCCGTAATCTCATGACCGAGCACCAGAGGGGCTTTTCTAATGCGGTACCATTCCATTACGTCACTGCCACATATGCCACTTGCAATCACCTTTACCAATATCTCGCTGGAGCCGATTTGTGGGATAGGCATCTCCTCTAAGCGAACATCATCGTTACTATAATACATTGCGATGCGCATCAACAGCTTTAATGGTTTCTGGATTAAAGGATTTTTCGGCGCTTTACAAGATGGCGCACAAAATCTTGCGGATAAAAACAGAAGTTCGTGGAGGGTTTTCGGCAGAGCGCTAAAGGCTACGCTGCTAGCTGATGTGATGTTAATATGCTATGTTAGTCTTCTAGTCGCAATCAATAAAATAAATAACAACCTTCAAATTTCAAGCATTTTATTAAGAAAGACGATCTTACAACCCACTTAACCCTTAATTACTGGTACTCATCGGTAATAATGACCTAACTTATTGTCGATATCTTTAGAGATTTTTCGCATTTGATTAAGCATCCTGTATATATCCTCTTGGACTTCATCGATGCATTTTTGCAGACTTTGGGATCTCAAACGATACGTATTATTCTCTCTGATCACCAAACCCGATGAGATGAAACTATTCAAATGGTAAACAATGGTCCCTCTCGTTAGATGTAGTTTATCGGCGATATCATCGCTGCTCAAACCGTTAGATTCCTCCGCAACTTCTTTGACGAGTAATCTGAAGATTTTTCCAGCAGTGTCCTGTTTATCTCGTTGGGTAAAATAGCCGAAAGACCTGCATATGAAGTCTATATCGTCGTTTAGGTCTCCAGTTACAGGATAATCAAATTTTTTTAATATTATTCTCCCTGCCATGTAATAACATAGATAATAACAACTATTTAAATATTTCTAAATGTTTGCTATTTAGTTTATTTTAAATCAACAAAAACGAAAAGTATTTAAGGAAGTTTGTATTATAATACATACGACGCCTCTAATAAATGCAAAAAGGAGGTGAAGCCATATGGTTCTAAGAAAAGATAAAGAAAAAGATAAAGAAGACAAATTGGCCGTGAGGCCAAAAGAAAAAGAGGGAGAGATTACTTCAGTGAGGCCCTTTGACCTCTGGACCGAGATGGACAGAATGTTCGACGATTTCAGATCAGGCTTTTATGATCTCTTTGTGCCATTGGGTTTTGGTAGCCGGAGAGCTATCAGTGCCCTTTCAGAGACCAGAATGCCACTAACGGATGTCGCTGACCTGGGGGACAGATTCGAATTGCGCGCGGAAATGCCTGGAATGCCCAAGGAGAATATCAACATAGAGGTGACCCCAACTGGAATAGAGATATCAGCAAAGCATGAGGAAGGCAAAGAAGATAAAGGGAAGAACTGGCTAAGACGCGAACGCAGCAGCATGAGCTTCTTCCGTAGCCTTGAATTGCCTGAGGAAATCAAATCAGAGGATGTTGAAGCGGAGATGACCGATGGTGTGCTGAAAGTGATGCTGCCCAAGCTTGAGCCGAAGCCAGAGATCAAGACCAAGAAGGTTGAGATTAAGTAGATACAGCCCCCCTCCCACCTTTTTATTTTTTTATGGCTTATATCATTTTTGATTTCTAAATTAAGGAAAACATAAAACACCTTTTTTAACTGCAAAAGGTTCTAATCGTGTTACAGGCATAATTTTTGGTTTGTTTTACTTTACGTTGTATCCAAAAATTTATCTTTTTTGAAAATGCCAATGGATTTCAAAAATTTGCATATTTTTTAGGTATTATCGGGCTTGGAATTACAACTTGTTAGTTGCTTATGGAAGATCAACTAAAATAGTAATTTTACATCGATCTTAATCTTCTTATTCTTTCATCCAAGGGTGGATGGGTTGACCAAATTGAGTTACGTAAAGCCCTCTTAAATGGATTTGCAATGTAAAGCGGAGCAACCGTTTTAGAGCCTTTTGGATCATCAGGCAAATCATTCTTTATTTTCTCCAAAGCCGCCGCAAGACCCTCGGGATTACGGGTAAGATATGCCCCATCTGCATCAGCAAGGTATTCTCTTCTCCGCGAAATGGCAAGATAAGTGAGCCTCGAGAACAGCGGCGCTAAAACAATGAAAATAACAGCGGCTATAATGAGGACTATTCCACCGCTGCCTTTTTTGCTTCCTCGTCCACCACCGCTCCAGAATAGAGACCTCAAGGCTATTTCGGCGAGAATAGCAATGGTTCCAACCACTGCCACGGTAACAGTCATCACAAGAATATCCCGATTCTTTATATGGCTCATCTCATGACCAATAACGCCTTCAAGCTCCTCATTGTTCAATTGCCGAATAGCACCGGTAGTAGCACAGATAATGGATTCTTCCGGCTTCTTACCTGTCGCAAAGGCATTGATGTCCTTTGAATCCTGAACATAAACCTTAGGCGGCGGCAAACCCGCAGCGATAGCCATTTCTTCAGCTTTATAAATCAGCAGTTTCTCTTCACGAACTTGTGGATTTGCGGGTCTAGCACCGGCAGCAGAAATGACAGTCTGAACGGAAAAAGAATAGGTGATCATAATGTAAAACAAGGCTATGGGTAAAGCGATTGCTATGGTAAAATAAGGAGGGGAGCCTAGTGCCAAACCTATGGCAAATATCACGCTAAAAAGAAGAAGGACCATGAACATACAGATAAGTACAGTGTCCCGCTTGTTTTTCCTTATGTGGTCCTCTAACAGCATTTGTTTTTCCATGGTATCAAAGAAAAAATTTAGAATGCCACTTTCGGTACTTCTCTGGATGCTTCCGGGATTTGTAACATCTGCTTTTCTTTTTTGCCCATTCTTTTAGCAAATACCACTCCGGGGAACGTCTCTATGGTATTGTTAAATACTAATACTGAATCGTTGAAGTGTTGTCTTGAATAGGCTATTTTCTCTTCGGTATGTGTCAATTCGTCTTGAAGACTCAGGAAGTTCTGACTTGCTTTAAGATCAGGATAACTTTCTGCAACAGCAAAAAGTGTTTTCAATGCTCCGGTTAACATATTGTTTGCATCCATGCTTTCCTGTGGCGTCTTCGCACTCATTATAGAAGCCCGCGCTTTTGTAACAGCCTCAAGGGTTCCACGCTCATGATTCATGTAGCCTTTGACGGTTTCCATCAGATTTGGGATGAGGTCCGCTCTTCGTTTAAGTTGTACGTCGATTTGTGCCCATGCATTATCTATGCGATTCTCAGATCTAATCATTCTGTTGTAAAAGCTCCATAACCAAAGTAATATGCCGACAAATATCAGCACTATTATTACTGCTATTGTCAATAACCAATTCATATCTAATTGCCCCCGTTATTTTTAATGAGGGGTAATATCGTTTTTTATTTAAATGTATCGTAACCAGAGAGAAAGATACAACAGAATTATTTTTTATTTGATTGCTGCTAAAACAAAAGTTGGATCATTAAAATAAAAGAAAAACAGCATTATTGACTTCATATACCTGGCATTTTTAAATCTACCTATGTTCCAAAACCTATATTTTTACACCCACCGTATATTTATTTAAATTAAACTAATTTATAATTCTTGCGTCCCGAAGCCGATTGTATATAACGCTCCTAGCATATACGATGTTGCGACCGAAGGGAGCAATGTCCCGAAGGGCAAGGGCGAAGCCAGCAGCGTATATGCTGTGTTATCTGCTGTTGCGGGCATATCCTTTCAAAATGATATTTGAGAGTTTGACTATCACTCCACTCCCACGTGTCAGT
Organism: Methanocellales archaeon; assembly: GCA_028715985.1. Classification (NCBI taxonomy): domain Archaea; kingdom Methanobacteriati; phylum Methanobacteriota; class Methanomicrobia; order Methanocellales; species Methanocellales archaeon. The sequence goes on along the minus strand of JAQUQR010000004.1, from coordinate 26,273 downwards.
GCAACCCGAAATACCATTTGGATAAATCCAACAGATTGTCTCCATGAGGATTTTCAATTTGTCTATCCTTAGCTTTTATTACCTCACAGACAATTTGCGGGATTGCTTTATATAGTAACACATCGTCTGGCAATTCAAGGACAGTCCATCGCGCTTCCATTTGAAAAGTTATGCCTGTTGGATCTAGTTTGCTTACCAAGGCATCCTCTTCTTGATTCAGCCAGATGGTAGTAGACAACTTGGGTGAACGGAATCGATATAGGTCATACCCTGTAAAGCCAAGCTTCCAAGGGTTAAAAGGAGTATGCGCCTCCCTAGAAAACAACCAAAAGTATCCCATAATACATCTAGTGATTCTCCTACTCGAAGATGTGTAAGGCTTCAGAGACTGTTCACAAAGGATGTATAATACCCCGCGCTTAACGCGATCTCTGGCATCAAGAAGCCGATCTAATTCTTTTTTTAGATGGATCCTTTCTCTCCGATCTTCAGGTGACGGGGAGACTTTCTGACTTATCTCAGCAAACTCGCGACTAACATTGTCTACCGCAGCAATCTCTATTGTAAATGGTGGATCATAACCTTGTTCAATCCTATATAAGGCTTCATCTACAGTTGCTTCTATATCCTCTATGGTTCCGATCAAATTGGCTTCATTTCCTACGTGGAAAGAAGCTTCTAGATGGGCTGAGTTTTGCACTTCGGGGGTATCGGATTTCCCTTTCTTACTTTGTTGGATAGCCCGAAACAGCTCAGTAACAACATATTCCAAGCCTTTAGAAGTGGATACAGCAACACGATCAGCAAGCATGGGTGAGTAGCGGGCAACCTCTTCCTTCCCAATATTGTGCCAAACTGGTAGTATAACTTTGACTCCACCTGTTTCACGAGTGACTAAACCATCCACTTCTTTTTGTGGCCATTCCTTCTTAAAAAAGTGCGTACTAAGCACAACGATGCCAAATTGAGATTGCGCTAAACCACGATCTATCGATCTTCGTAGACTATCGCCGACTGTGAGTGAAAGCTCATCATACCAAACCGATAGACCTCTACGACGTAGCTCGTCAGCAAGCGGTCGTACGAGAGATTCTTTGTCCTCACTCGCATAGCATATAAAAACATCCCAAGGCATATAACAGCCTCCTGTAACAAGTTATGACCCTCATCTTATGTGCGTACAGTTACCCTCCGTATTCTTCCCTTATTTTGCCCGCAATTGCAGATAACGGCTGAGCGTATCTGAAGTTCCGAGCGTAGCGAGGAATTGGGGCGGAGTGCCGAAAGCACGAAGCCAGATACGATCTGTTAGGCGAAGGTATCGTTATTTTATATTGGTGCATATTAACTGACGTTCATTCCTACCTTTCTAAATCTTTCCTTTATGTTTTCGATTTTTTCTTCTTCTAAACCTGCACCTTCTAAACGGTCAAGATAATTGTTGAAAAATTTTCGGTCTTTACTTTCTAATATGTTGCCGATATCATCCCAATAAACTTTGATAATACAGCTAGGAATTTGCCTTGCGAATAATTCAAATTCCGAGTAGCATTCTTTATTGATTGAAGATTCATACTCATTGTTTATAATTTCCCTAAAAATAGATATACTTTTCTCAATAGAATTTAATACCCAAGAATAACGCGTCAACCTATATTGATCAATTTTTCTTGGACATATGAAAACATATCTAAATTTCCAATCTTTGTAGAGACTGTTTCGATGATTAGTTAAAAGAAAAGCAGATTCAAGATTTCGCATAATTTGATTGATATATGGATATTTCTTTGTATTTTGAGAGATATCGCTGGTTAATTTTGATTCAAAGAAAATAAATAATTTCTCGTTGGGTACTATAAGCACAGCATCAAACTTAGACCATTTTCTCATATTTCTAATAGCAACGAAAGAAAGATCTTTAAATGCCTTACGTTGCACGGGATGAAAGGCACTATTCATCATTTCGAATTCAAACAAAAGAATTGATCTGTGGATGTCTATTTCATCACTCCCGAAAATTTTCTCTTTAAATTCTCTGTTATAAAGCCATAAATTATCTCTTGAGGGGATATTATTGAAAATATTTATGGATGAACGAATATTATCAAAAAAAGTTTTATTCCATTTAGAATCCTTATCTCTTGGGAAAATATTTAGTGTTCCAATTTGCTTCCATCCGTCTATATTCCCAAGTAAGAATAGTGTTAGCGCTGTTTCTGAAAGTGGATTAAAAAAGGAATGTTTAGGACTGGTGAGTAGTGCATCGCTTCGGTTTTTTGTGATACCATAGGAAAGGTTCCAATCATCTGTCAAATCATTGTAATTTAGCAGGTATTTGAGCGTCCTTAAATTGGTCATGTTAGTTCCCTTCCATTAATTGGAGATACTTTCGCCTAACGGTTTCAGCATAAAGGAAGTCCTGAGTATGAGTGAAGGATTTGGGTGAGTGCCGTAAGGCACGAACCTTTTATGCTGTGTTATACGCTGTGTTCTTCTTACTTGCATCCGAAGATCTCCACTTGGGTGGTGTTCTCCTCTTGACTCCGCATTCCACCAACTTCAATTACCCTCACGAAATCAATAGTATCATCTTCAAAGAGACCTAGTTTTATATACTCTGACGCATCTTTCTGAATTTGCCATTCGCAGAACGCATCTACAATAAGCTTGGGAACGTTTTCAATATCGAAAGGCCTATTGCCCGATTTTTTGACAGAGATACGAAATGCCCACCATTTAACAGGAGGAATGTTATTAGGAAAATCTTCAGCAGCTTTGGCTCGGATACGTTCTCTTTTATCCTTGTCAGTCTGGCCCTCTCTTGTATCCGCATAGGTAAATGCTTCAGGCAAAGTAAACGAGTGCACTTTCACGTATTTAGTTTCGTCATCCAGATGCCACATTGTATTACCCTCCATTTATATTGATGAGAACATTGCGTATAACTCCTTATATCAGAACTTGGTTCGTATATCATTCCATTTTGGTGTTATATCTGAACTATTTCTTCGTTTTCACCTCTTCACACCTAAACTATCTAAAGGACTCTTTATCTTGCTTAGGTCTTTATCTCTGCCATGCTTTATTCGCCTGTATCGCCACAACATTTTATTACTCCTTCACCCAAACACCTTTGATGGAGTATTTATGGTCGGGCACGTGGCCTTCAGTCGTTCCGTGCGCATTATTAACTACTGCTTGCCCTTCTTAAGGCTGTTGAACAAATCATGCGCCTCTTTCGGGGTGCAATCTTCATGAATTATGGATCGAATAGCCCTGATCATTGCTACCGGGTGTTCATTTTGCCATACGTTTCTTCCCAAATTTACGCCTATGGCGCCTTTCTGGATGCCGTCATGAATAAACTCGAAGACCTCCAGCTCGGACTCCACCTTAGGCCCACCAGCGATAACCACCGGTACGGGGCAGCCATGGACCACCTTTTCAAAACCTTCTTTACAATAGTACGTTTTTACCACCCTTGCGCCCAACTCGGCAGCAATCCTGCAACATAAAGCAAGATATCGTGCCTCACGCTTTTCCAGCTCTTTACCCACGGCTGTGACCGCCATCACTGGAATGCCGTACTCCTCGCACTCGTTAACCAGGTTGGAAAGATTTAGCAGCGATTCATGCTCGTATTTGCTGCCAACGAAGATGGAAAGAGACACTGCGCTCGCATTGAGCCTGATGACATCTCTCACGGAAGTGATAATTCCCTCATTAGCCAAGTCCTCTCCGACCATGCTCGTGCCACCGGATACCCTGAGAATAATCGGTTTGGAGTTCATGGGATCCACACACGTACGCAGTATTCCCCTTGTAAGCATGATGGCATCTGCATAAGGTAGCAGGGGTTCAACCGTTTTGCCTGGCTCCTCTAATTTACGTGTCGGTCCTTGAAAATATCCGTGATCTATGGGCAAAAAAAGAGCCCTACCATCAGGTTGAATTAGCCTTGAAAGCCTGTTTTCCATACCCCAATCCATATTATCCACATCTCCTTCACATGTTTTATTTTATGGTATTTTAGTCTTCAGGTCTAACGATTAAATAACCCTTTTCAATAAGCCAATGATGAAATTGCCAGGTGGTAAATTTGCAATCGGTTTGACAGGTTTGCCTCATTTTTTGATATTCTTCGGAGTCCCGTTTTTGGGCGTTCAAAGCCAACTGGACAGGACACATCACATCGTTACAAAATTCTCTCTGCTTGTAATCCACATACCCGACGACTGACATGATGAACGATAAATATTCTTGATGCCGATATTTAAAGATAGCTCTGCTAGCTTTCTAACATTTGAAGCCTTTTAATGTAGAGCGGGCTCTCCAAAAACCTCATATCTGAATTTTTCTAAACAGATAAGAGCCGAAGGTCATCATAAAAATGGTGAATCCGGCCAGCACGATCCAACAAAAATAGGGGTTTATCTGAGAAGTTCCCAACAGGCCGTATCTTATGCCTTCAACGCCATAGGCCAATGGGTCCATCAATGTAAGGGGCTTAATCCAAGATGGTAGGCTATTCAGAGGAAATAGTGCCCCTGAAAGCCCGAAGAGGGGAAAGATCACGAAATTCATAATGAGCTGAAAGCCATGCATATCCTCCATTCTTGAGGCTATCGCTATGCCAAAAGCAGTAAAAGAAAGTCCTATAAGCACCATAAATGCACATGCAACGAAAAATCCATATAGGTTTGATATGCTCAATCCCAAAAACAATGAGAAAACAAGTATGATAAGCCCCTGAATAAGTGAGGTTGTTGCACCGCCCAGCGTCTGACCCAGCATGATCTCCATTCTTGAGACGGGCGCAACCAACGTTTCTTTCAGGAACCCAAACTGCTTGTCCCAGATTATTTGAATGCCTGAGAACACCGAGGTGAATAGGACGCTCATAGAGATTATTCCTGGAATGAGAAATCCCATATAATCCTGCCCCATACCTGGAAGGTTGACAACTGAGTTAAGCCCGAAACCCAGTACCAGCAAAAAGAAGAGGGGCATTCCCAGACTACCAACGATCCTGCTTCTGGAGCGAATATAACGTTTGATGTGCCTTAGCCAGATGGTGTACACTACATCCACTGTTATCTCCTCCTCCATAACCTCCGACGCATTAGCATGTGTTCTCTGCCGTTGACTTCTTGGTCCCTTATGGTTTTGCCTGTAAAGTTCAAAAAGACGTCTTCAAGGGTGGGCTTGTGAATGGAAAGGGACTCAATATCAATATCATTACGAGACGAGAGATTAACGATTTCAGTAATATGTTTTTCTGCATTTTCCAGGTTAATTGTGACAAAGCCATCATTGCTCTCAATATGTTTAACCCAAGAGACTTTAATCTTAGAATAAATTTTATCCGCATCAGGGGATTTTATGGTAATAACATCCCCGCCCAGATCTTCTTTTAATTTGTGCGGAGTGTCCAGGGCGATGATCTTTCCCATATCTATTATTGCAACCCTATCGCAAAGCCTGTCGGCTTCATCCATGTAATGGGTCGTTATTATGATGGTTATGCCCTTCTCTTTGTTCAGGTCCTCGATATACTGCCAGAGGCGATTTCTTGTTTGCGGGTCCAGGCCAAGGGTGGGCTCATCCAGAAACAGCACTTTCGGATGGTGCAGCAAGCCCCTCGCTATTTCCAAGCGGCGTCTCATTCCGCCGGAAAACGTTTTCACCAGCCCGTCCTTTCTATCTTCCAATTCGACAAGTTTCAAAAGCTCCTCTATCCTTTCTTGGCGTAGGTTTTTGGGGATGCGGTAAAGGCGACCGTGAAAATCCATGTTCTCGTAGGCGGTCAGCTCCTCATCCAAGCTAGGGTCCTGAAAAACGATCCCGATGGATTTTCTCACGCCGTCCTCGTCTTTCAGTATATCCATGCCATTCACGACGGCGGTGCCAGAGGTCGGCTTCAATATCGTCGAAAGCATGGAGAGTATGGTGGTTTTGCCCGCCCCGTTGGGACCGAGCAAGCCGAAAATTTCCCCTGCTCCTATGTCAAAGGATACGTTATCGACTGCGATGAGCCCATCAAATTCTTTAGTCAGGTTTTCAACCTTTATGGCAAACATTCACTGAATCCCCTTTAAATCCTCAAGACATTTTTCGAGGATTGCAACAGCTTGATTCTTTTTGTCCGGAGGCAGGTGAGCTATGATATTCCTCATATCAAAAATCAAGCCCTTCGTTGTTATTTCGTCTTCCCCTTCTTCCCCGAAGATGTCAACAAACAGATTTTTAAACTGGAAAAGTTTTTCTCTCGATTCCCTCCTGTGCTCCCTTATGCCGATCAGCGTTTCTTTTCCTTTGGGGGTTAGTTCAAAGATATTTTTGGAGCGCTTTCCTTTTTCAACCACCTGTATCAGCTTTTCATCCTCCAACTGTCTCAAAATAGGATAAAGAGTGCCCTTGCTCGGCACCCATAATCCTTTGGTCTTTTGCTCCATCTCCTTGAGCAAGCCATAGCCTGACTTGGGCTCTTTGTTCAGAGAGTGAAGAACAAACAGGGTAAGCAAACCTCTTCCTTTTCCATTATGGGACGAAAATCTCCAGGGACCCAACATGATGCTATGTAGTATCAGAACAACTATTTAAATATTTCGTGTTCGAACCGTTCGATGTCGAAATAATAAGGTGGTGGGGTTGAAGAACCTATACCAGAAAAGTTTTAATGAACTGATTCTAATAAAGTGATTAAAAGAAAAGTGATTAAAAGATGAAAACGCAGAAGTATTCAGTCAATCAACATTTGGTAGAAACGATTCTCTCGTGGGTAAAAGCAGGCGAGATAGCAATACCCGAAATTCAAAGACCTTTTGTTTGGGATGCAACAAAGGTGAGAGATTTAATGGATTCTTTATACCAGGGATATCCAATAGGTTATTTAATTGCCTGGCGTAACCCAAATGTAAAACTAAAAGATGGTACTACCGCAGAGGGTAAGAAAATCCTTATTGACGGACAACAACGTGTAACGGCACTCACTGCTGCGATTTTGGGAGACCATGTAATTGATAAAGAGTATAAAAGAGTGAAAATAAAAATAGCTTTTAACCCTTTAAAAGAAAAATTTGAGGTGCTTAACACAGCCATTGAGCGAGATAGTAGCTGGCTGCCAGATATATCTAAAATAATTTCTGGAGATGTGGACGTATTTAATTTAGTCGAAACATATTGCTCCAAAAATGAGAATATTGACCGTAAATTCATTTTTGACAAGATAGAATATCTAAGGAAAATAACACAAAAACAACTTGGATTAATCGAGTTGGATTCTGACTTGGATATCGAAACTGTAACAGAAATTTTCATACGAATTAACTCACAAGGGGTTGTGTTGAGCCAAGCAGATTTTGCTATGTCGAAAATTGCAGCGAATGAAAGTTACGGTGGCCCAACTCTTAGAAAGTTTATTGACTACTTCTGTCATTTGGCAGTTGCTCCTGAATTCTACTCCCATATTACTGAAGTAGACAAGGAGTTTACCACCACAAACTACTTCCAAAAGATGTCATGGTTACGAAACGAAAAAGAAGACCTATATGACCCTGATTATAACGATTTATTGAGAGTGGCTTTCACATCCGAATTTAATAGAGGAAAATTAGCCGATTTGGTTAGTTTACTCTCAGGTAGGAATTTTGAGACAAGGACATACGAAGAAGAAATAGCGAAGGAATCATTTGCCACTCTTGAAAAAGGCATACTAAACTTCGTTAATGAGACCAATTTCAAGAGGTTCTTAATGATAATTAAATCAGCAGGGTTCATTTCTCCTAAGCTTATCCGCTCACAAAACGCCCTAAACTTTGCATATATGCTGTATCTCAAACTAAAATCCCAGAACTATAATCCTGCCGAGATAGAAACATATGTGCGTAAATGGTTTGTTTTGTCAATTCTGACTGGTAGATACTCTGGTTCTCCAGAATCTATGTTTGATTTTGATATAAAAAACATTTCAAGTAAAGACTTTGAAGAACATCTTAAAAGCGTTGAAAATGCTGACTTATCTGATGCTTTTTGGGATGCCGCCTTAGTACAGAATCTCAATACTTCTGTGTCAAGTAGTCCTAACTTTAATGTCTATTTAGCTGCACAAGTAAAATCAAATGATAAAGGCTTTTTATCAAAAGACATAACAGTGAAAGATTTAATTTCTCATAGGGGAGACATACATCACGTATTTCCCAGAGATTACCTAAAGAAAAGTGGATTGAAAAGATGGCAATACAACCAGATTGCTAACTATGTTTATATGCAATCAGAGATAAATGTCCAGATAGGCAATAAAGCACCGAAGATATATTTTGATACGTTAAGAGAACAGTGCAATGGCGGCGAGCTAAAATATGGCGGTATAGGTACTTCCCAATCCCTTAAAGAAAATTTAACGATGAATTGCATACCTGAAACTATTGTTGCAATGGATGTTGATAATTACGATGAGTTTTTAACGGAAAGAAGATTGCTAATGGCTAAGAAAATAAGAGATTACTATTGTTCTTTATGAAACGCACGAAAAGAAACGGCATCCTGCTGTTGGAAAAATCGCTTTAATGGTGAATAATTAATCACATTCAATCAACTACAAACTCTGGGAAGAAGGCAGAGAGTATTCTTAATTCAGCTTCGTTAAGCATTTTAATCAAATGTCGCTTTATCAACTATATAGTTGATTAATCAACTATTTAACCTATAGTTTTAAATGTGCCTATCATTTTAAAGGTGCTAAAATGGCCAAGATCGAATTAACCAATTCCGGATTATCCTTTAATCGATATTATGAAAATCGGGATATCCTACCGTAGAACTTCTTTCACTCTTCCGACTTCGCCTGACATAAGGCGGACTTTGATCCCATGGGGATGTTTTGCGGAATTCGTGAGAATGTCCTTAACTATACCCTCGGTTAGCTTTCCTGAGCGCTGATCCTTCTTAAGCACAATTGCCACCCTTATCCCGGGCTTGATATTCGATCTTTTAGTTCCATCCATATACGTCCCTTATAAATTAGGTCCCGATACCTTTTGACTCAGCTGCTCCATCAGCACCCTTGCAACATAATGCACTATCGCCTCATCATTGCCTTTGTCCCCTTCTTCGACCGCTTCATAATATTTCATCTTGTCCCTCAGCTCTATGTAAAACATCGGAAATTCGTTCTTCATCAGTATCCAGTTCATTACAACTCTGGACGTCCTCCCATTCCCATCGGCAAACGGATGGACCCTTACCAGTTTGTTGTGCAGGATCGAGCCTAATTCAACAGGGTGCAGTTTCTTCCTGGCGGAATAATACCACTGGAAAACTTTCCTCATTTCTTCTCTGACCTTTTTGTGGGTGGGAGGGATCCATTCAGAACCTGAAATCCTGACCTCATAATCTCTGTAACTGCCTACAATTTCGCAGTCAGTGTTCCTCGTAAGCAGCTCATGAATCTTCAGCAAAAACTTCTGATTGAATTCACCAGCATACCTTTTCATAAATTCATAGCAGTGTTTTGAGTTGACCGCCTCATTGTAATCATTGGGAGCAACGCCGGCAGGGATCATGTTCTCGGTTAAAATCATGCTCGTTTCACGAAGGCTTAAACGGTTGCCTTCAATGGCATTCGAGTTATAGGTAAACCTCACGACAAAGTCTTCTTCGTATTTCCTTTTCTCAACAGCACTTAGTTTCCCGCGCCATTCGTTAAAAACTTCTTTTAAATCCTGCAATTTCTCTGCTTCCTCATCGCTCAGGTAAGCGTATTTAGAGAGGGGTTTCAGGAGCCCTTTTTTCAGTGCATCTGCCTCAATCTCTTCAATCGCTTTCTTGGTCTGCTCTTTAGAGGGGGGGTTGCCACCCACATACTTCCTTAGTTTCTTCCACCCTTGTCCACTAACTCTAAAATTCTTCGTGAGATAGTAGTAGGTCTTGCTTCCCCTCTCGATCTTCTCCAGATAGACCATGCATGTTGTATGGGCACAAGAATATATAAAGTCATCGGATTTTATTAAAAGAAGTGCCCGTATAAATTTCTTTGGTATAGTATATGGGCACAAAGTACCATAATTATCACTATTTTTGTTTAAAGTTGTGCCCTTATAAGTTCGTCAAGCATCCCAGCAAAAGCTTGCATTCATCTAAAATTTCTGTACCTAAATGGCTTCAAAAAGAGCAAAAATATAAGATTATATTCAACAGAGATATATTGTGCAAAAAAGAACCGCATTAGTCCTTCTAGTAGTTGCAGTTGTTTTAGTTGTGGGAATATTCTATTATTATACTAGCCAACTGAGAGGCTCAACTTTTGGAATTTATCTTTTAAAGAATGATGAGTTGGTGATATCTGATGAGGAAATTGTGTGGTATGACAAGAATAGCCACGAAATCAAACTGACTGAAGAAGGGGTTAAGAAAATACAGGCATTAAAAGTTGTAAATGTAACTTATGGGGAGCCTTTTGTAATTAAATTAGGTAACCAACAGATTTATAATGGAGCCTTCTGGACTCCGATTTCATCTATGTCCTATGGGGGAACAGTTATAGAAACTTTTGTTATAACTGACAATACAATAACGCTGAAAAAAGGTTACCCTACTCCCAATTTTTTTGAAGGCATAGACCCTAGAAGCGATCCGAGAATTCTTGACCACTTTCAGAGACTAAATAAGCTGAAATAGACTTTCAAGATGGAAATTAACTACAACCTTGGAATTGAAAATCAATTTCTTATCAAATTTCAAAAGTGGGCATGTCAAGCATGGCGTCTTAATCGGCATAGGCATATATCTTAGAATCCTCTTGGCATTGCTCTTATAACGCTCAAGTTTGATGCGGGGGGAGGGATTTGAACCCGCGAACTCCTATGAGAGTAGATCTTGAGCCTACCGCCTATGGTCCCACTTTTGGTCAAGCTCAGCCAAAAGTTCGTTTGACCAGACTTGGCGACCCCCGCTTGTTTATATAGATGATTCTTTACTTATTTGAATATTTTTCTTTATTTGAACGTTAGCCTTCCCCCATAATTCTGACTGCATATATTGATATTAACGGTCCTTTTTCTCGGACCGTCCAATTCCTACCAAAAAGATGCCCTGCCACGTCCCCAGCGATAGAGAGCCATTTTCGATAGGCACTACGACGCTTGATCCCAAACCGAGGTGAGAGGGCGCATTAGGGTCTGTTTCGTCGTGTTCGTGTGAATCCTACTATCTAATTCGTCAAGCATGTTCAGAATGTCTTCTTTAGTCTTGGCTCATTTTCATTAGTGGTTTTGAAACGCAAAAGCCGTTCTCTGATTCTATCGGTGAGGGCTCGGTCTCTTTCGATGTTTGAATCTGTTTGCATAAGCCGTCGGAGGGGATTGAACCCTCGACCTGCCGCTTACGAGGCGGCCGCTCTACCACTAAGCCACGACGGCTGGGTTGTAAGATAAGTATCCCGTCAACTTAAGAATTTTGATCCTGCATCACCTGAAAATCAACGCAGATATTATAACTTTTAGGGGCATAGGACCTTACCTTTTTTATGCCCAATACGTTGATCTTGCGACCGTTACGTGTTGTAGCTTCCCTGATCGTTTCAAGGGCTTCCTCAAATGAATTCTCTGGTTGGATATCATAATAATGGACCGTAGCCGTGGGTTTTGCCATGACCAGCGCATCATCTAGGTACTCTCGTGCATTATGGGGCAGGTTCATGATGATCCTATCCCCTTGACCTTTTAGGTGAGAGGAGACTTCATGCACATCATCTCTGATGACCCTAATGTTAGTTATAGAATTAAGAGCCACGTTCTTGCTCAGAAACAGGATGGCATCTGGATTCTTGTCGATCGAAACTACGTGCTTGGCGCGCTTGGCGATTAAAACGGAGAAGGGGCCAACACCTGCAAACATGTCTATGACAGTTTCTTTTGGTCCAACCAGAGCAGCGACCCTGGCGCGTTCTGTGGCAAGACGGGGGCTGAAGTACACGCGCTGAAGATCCAATGCGTATATACAACCATACTCCCTATAAACAGTCTCGGTTCGATTTTCACCCGCGAGCACCCTGTAACGCCGTACACGAAATTCACCTTCCACTGGCGAAAGGGCAACTAGAACCGTTTTCACGTTCTTATGTACCTTCAGAATTGCTTCGCCAACGTCAATGCTTCCTTCCTGGAGAATCGCTATATCGCCGATGATCTCATAGGAAGGTGAAAAGCCAAGAATTTCCTCGATTGACTTTGGTTTTTGGACGGCATCAAATTGCTCAAGGGTTACATCCGCTCCGGCCGGCGCAAGTGATTCATTCACTATGGGAATATACAAAAATCTGTCATCTGACTTGATCTTCAGAGAAGTATCCACAGCGCCAATTTTGATCAGTTTTTTACGAAAGGTCTCGCTATTTGACTTTGGAACCTTAACACATGAAGATCTCACGATATGGCCTCAAGAATAGATGTCCCTGATGAATAATAAAGTAAAGCTAGAGATGCAGTGCCATATTTTGGGCCACTGTTTGGTCAGTTGGCCCCTCATGGATAAATCGGTATTCCCGTTGAACTCGGTTGCCCCGGCGCTCTAGAATGCCTTCTCTGTACATTCTCGCCAAATAGGTGGAAACGGTGCTCAAGGGTATCTTTCCAAAGACGCGCCCATAATGCTCTCGCACCTCTATAGATGTGAACCAAATCTTTGGATATTCGTACCTTAGAAAGAACCTCAGTCTTTCCTTGACCGTCAACTTCTCATCAGCTATCTTCAAGTCCAAGGAATCAGGGGGGGTGCGTGAAGAAGTCTCGGTGGATGTGGGTTGGAAATCCAGAGCCTCAATAAGCTGAAGCACTCTTTTTTTACCGAGATCTCCCTCAAAGGTGACGGTGGTTTTCATATCGCCATCAACGATTTCAAGATTTATCTTCTTCATGCACCCCTCTTTGGTGACCCATCCCCTCTAGAGATGTGAAACTGTTTTGTGAACAGCATGTGAATAGTAATATGGGCCATCTATATATACTTTTCAGCTGAAATAGAGGTTCTAACAAATTAAAAAGCGATTATGGCCTTAAAATACTCCTTTTAAGCATTAAACAGGTATATTATACCTTATTTTAGTATTCACATGACCACAAGTTGTGAATAGTTGTGAATAGCTTTGTGAACTGATAGATTGTTTTTCCATAAGAAGTAGAGGGGTAGCCCTGTTTATCCTAAACACACCTATTTACATAGTTTAATTACTAATAAGCCAATAGAGTTAATATCATACGAAAACCAAGGTATCTGACGCCTATATTCACAAATGTGGTGAAGGGATGAAATGCTTACATTTGTAGGTTTGGGATTATACGACGAAAAGGACATAACGCTGAAGGGCCTTGAGGCGATAACAGATGCGGACATCGTTTTTGCTGAATTCTATACCTCTGCCCTCACAGGAACTACAATCGGAGCCATGGAGCAGTTGTATGGGAAGAGGATAGTTGTGGTCGACAGAGAGGATGTCGAACAGGCAGATCAAATCCTGGCCTGTGCGAAAGACCAAAATGTGGTCTTCCTATCGAGCGGCGATTCCATGATTGCAACAACACACGTGGATCTCAGGCTCAGGGCCATAGATAAAGGCATCAGGACCCGAATAATTCATGGACCCTCGATATACTCTGCTGTGTGCGGACTGACAGGACTGCAGAACTACAGATTTGGCAAGTCGGCCACGGTTGCCTTTCCCTACAAAAAACAAATATCAGAAGCCCCCTACGATACAATTAAAGTCAACAAGGAACATAACCTACATACATTACTATTCATGGACATAAAGGAAAAGTACATGACGATAAATCAGGCGATCGAACTCCTATTTAGTGTCGAGAGGGTGAGGAAAGAAAAGGTTATAAACGGGATAGCGGTCGGGATATCACGTGCTGGCTCAGAAGACCCTGTGGTGAAAGCGGATTATGTAGATCAACTGCAGAAATATGACTTTGGATCATCCCTTCAGAGCATAGTCTTTCCAGGAAAGTTGCACTTTTTAGAGGCGGAGGCTCTCATAAAGCTTGCTGGAGCACCTTCGGAGATAATAGAGGAGGTATCGTAATGCCTAGAGGTCCAATCGGAGTCATATTCGGAGAAACCGGATCGCTTGGTTTCAAATTTGCCGTTGCAGAGGGTCAAGTTATCAGTCAAACAGGTTATGTGAAGGTATGGCATGAATCAAATGGCTGGGTGCTGGCGCAAGTCATCTCCGTCACCAGATCCAGCGAGACCTATTCCCTTGATGCAGCCATCAGTGCCGCAGATGGTACGCGAGTGAGAAGCTCAGATGAGAAGATAGTCGCAAAGGCAAACGTAATAGGATCTAGGAATGCCCAAGGGATGCTCATGACACCAAAGACTCCTTTCTCCCCGGGCGACAGAGTATATGAGGCAGATAGGGAGTTGATACAGAGCACGCTTGGTCTCGCTCATGAGGGCATTTACCTCGGATTGCTACAGGGACAGGATGTGCCAGTACACTTGGATGTGAATAAACTGGTACAAAAGCACTGCTCCATTTTGGCAAGAACTGGCAGCGGGAAATCATACACTGCGGGCGTCATAATCGAGGAGTTAATGGAGCAGGATGTTCCGCTTCTGATAATCGACCCCCATGGAGAATATGTCTCTTTGAAGTATGAGAACACAGATTTGCAAGGCGCGGAAAGATTTGGCGTCACTCCTAAAAACTATAGATCACAAATTGTCGTATATACGCCCGCGAATTTGACATTAAATAAAAATGCTGACAAGGTGTTCCGCTTGGATGAGATCAATCTCAGCGCCAATTCCTTGGCCCAAATGACCACTATCAGTTCTAACATACAAATGGGGATTCTACACCAAGCCATCAACAGGGTAAAAGAAGAAATAGAATTGTACACGATAGACGATATCATAAGTTTCTGTAAAGAGGAGGAGAGCAGGGCTAAATGGAACGTTATCAATGCATTGGAGTCTCTACGTGAAACCGGCATACTATCTTCCAGCCCAACAACAATAGAGGAACTGATTCAAAGGGGGAGGGCATCAATCATAGACATGGGGGGTGTAACGCAAGAACTACAAGGCATAATCGTCGCACGTCTCTGTAATGATTTGTTCCAAGCAAGAAAAAGGGGGAAGATACCGCCAGCCATGCTTGTAGTAGAGGAAGCACATAATTTCTGCCCGGAGAAAGGGCTCGAGAAAAGCGTGTCTAGCAACATTCTTCGGACCATAGCAGCAGAAGGAAGAAAATTTGGCTTGGGCATCATGGTCGTATCACAGCGACCAGCACTCATCGACAAGAGCGTTTTATCACAGTGCAATACACAGATAATCCTCAAGGTGACTAATCCCAATGATCTAAAGGCTATCAGCAAAGGTCTGGAGGGATTTTATTCCGGTATGGAGGAGGATATAAAGAGGCTTCAACCTGGAGTGGCATTGTTGGTCAGCAATGACATTGAGCACCCTATTCTCGTGGATATCCGAACTCGAAAAAGCAAGCATGGGGGAAAATCGACCCCAATCGTAACCAAAGAGGATAACAATAGAGGTAAAAGATGGACTATTATGTCACGTTAGAGGCTGCATGGCTGGTTCGAGACGTTGAGAGTGTAAATGATGCGATGAGCATAGCTGTTTCGGAAGCTGGAAAAAGACTGAACCCGAAATTGGATTATGTGGACATAGAGGTCGGATCGACGACGTGTCCGGCATGTGAAGAGGAGCTGGATAGCGTGTTCCAATCCGCAAATACGGCCCTGGTGGGATTAACATTGGGGATCAAGATTTTTAATGCTGAAAGTGATGAACACGCATCCCGCATAGCAAAAACGGTGATAGGAAAGGCATTGAAAAATGTCCCACTACAGGTAATCGACGTCAGCGAAGTGGTCTGATGCAAAAAATTTCAGTCGTTGGGCATGTGGCCCTGGATTACATCTTCAGCATCCCGGGCTTTCCAGAAATGAATTCGTCCACTTATATTAGTGACTATGAAAGATGTTATGGCGGCGGTGCAGCTAATATCGCTGCAGCCCTCGTAAGTTTGGGCGGGGAATGCGAGCTCACATCCCCTGTAGGCATGGATTTCAGCCATTCCGGCTACGAAAGCCATCTGGAAAGTTTAGGCGTTAGATTGGACCATCTGGTCAAATTTGAAGGAGAAAAAATGGCGAGGTGTTATATATTCAATGACGAAAAGCAAAATCAGATCACTTATTTTTATTGGGGGGCATCTTACCGCTTTCCGGAATTGGAGGCCCCTAAAGCAGAGATCGTTCACATAGCTACTGCTCACCCCATATTCAACGTAAAAATGGCTAAGACTGCGGAATTCGTTTCATTTGATCCCGGACAGGATCTGATAAAATACTCTGCGGAGGATTTGGGCTCAATACTCAGTAATACAGATATATTATTTGCAAACAGACATGAGATTCAACGACTATGCACCATGACCGCCAGATCATTCCCAGATATCCTGGATGAAGTGGGGACGGTGGTGGTTACCTACGGAGTGGATGGCAGCCAGATATATGGAAGTGAACAAATCGAAATCCCCCCCGTTCAAGTGGGTTCGGTAGATCCAACCGGCGCTGGCGATGGGTATCGGGCCGGATTTCTAATTGGATTTGTGAAAGGTCACGACCTAGAGGCCTGTGGGAAAATTGGAGCCACAGTTGCATCCTTTGTTGTGGAAAAGAGGGGAGGCCAGACCAACCTGCCAAATTGGGATCGGATGAAAGAGAGATACGAACGATTTTTTCATGAGACGATATGATATGATATGAAAATGAGACGATATGAAACTAGCAGCGCTCATTTCAGGGGGAAAGGATTCTGCCTTTGCCATGTACAAGGCACTCCAAGAAGGGCATGAGATAACCGATCTCATCACTATAAAATCCAAAAATCCAAGCTCATATATGTACCACACGCCAAATATTCATCTGACAGAGTTGTTCTCCAGATTAAGCGGAATTCCTCTCCTCATCGAAGAATCGCCTGGTGAGAAAGAGTGTGAGTTGGGAGATCTGGAAAGAGCGCTATATAAAGTAGATGTGGAGGGCGTCGTTTTAGGGGCGATAGAGTCCGAATATCAGGCATCGCGCGTAGAGCGAATCTGTAATCGAATGGGTCTCGAGGTATATGCCCCACTATGGCATCAGGATCCAGAGGTGCTACTCAGAGAGATGATAAAATCTTTGGATATCCTTATAACGCATGTGGCTGCCTTAGGTTTAAATGAAAGCTGGTTGGGTAGAAAGATGGATGAAAAAACGATAGAGGACTTAAAGATTTTAAACCAGAGGTATGGCGTACATATCTGTGGAGAGGGCGGTGAATATGAGACATTGGTGACGGATGCCCCGTTCTTCTCCAAAAAAATCGAGTTGGTCACAACCAAAAAAAAGTGGTATGGTGATCACGGAACTCTTGAGATTTTAGAGACAAGGCTGGTAGACAAGTGATGTGATCCCCATGAAAAAGGGAGTGGACAATCGGGTTTCTGAACTTTCCAAATATCTATTTAAAGCGCCGCAATGGACATATTCCATTCTTTTTCTGCTGCTCTTCTCCCCCATAATAGGCATAAGCTTCGACTATGGGGGGTGGTCTGATATCAGAGCTGGCCTACTTTTGATAGGCATGCCAGCAACAATCTCTGCATTGACCTCCTCGCCACTAACCAGGACATTTGGCGGGAACATGACGCTTAACAGATCATCGTTGCTCTCCCTCATAGGCACCATCATCATTGGAATTTTCTGTATAACAGGAGCACTTTTTTCAGCAACACTTGAAGGGTACATAATGGCACTGGGCGTCGTTTTTGCAATTAGAACGGTCATACTTCTGTTGATATCAAGCAATAGCGTATGGAAAATGATGATCCCTGCGTCACTCCAAACGCTTTTTGGGGGCGTCTTTCTTTCATTATACACTCATAGTGGGGCCCACTATACAAACTTAATTTTTGGATGCATAATATTTGTCCTCGCATTCTACTTATTTGCAAGATACATCGATGCACCGATGAAGAAAGCATTTGGAGTGAGTGGTCTTGATTTTATCAGGGGTTTTATCACCCATACGGCCGATGGATCCTCCGGTATAGAAGACTTTTTCAGGGAAATGGGGGAATACGTGGATGCGCCTGTCACGGTTCTAAACTTTAAGAGAGATGACAAGGACAAGGCAACATTTGTGATTCCTAATATCCATCCTGGATTGATGGGGGAGATCGGGGGGGGTAATTTACCAGCCATGATAACAGAAAACTTTGATAGCATGGTCTTTGTACCCCATGGTCCTGCATATCACGATTTCAATTTGGTGTCAGCCGACGAGATACCTAAGGTAGTGTCTGCCGCAAAAAAGGCGTTGAAAAATGTGGCATATACTGACTTGGGATCCAAGTCTGTCAGGGTAAAAAAAGGCACTACCACAATTTTGGGTCAGCGATTCGGAGATTCCATATTGCTCACATCCTCCCAATGCCCGGCGCCTACTGAGGACATAGAGTTTGCAGTGGGATTGACAGCTATGGCAGAGACAAGGGTCAAAGGTGCCAAGTACGCTGCGCTCATAGACGCACACAACTGCACTGAACCTTATGCAAAAGTGATAACGCCTGGAAGTCACACCTCCTATGACATCATCAAGGCCTCTTCAGAGGCTACAGAAAGGTTACTGGAAAATAAAAATGGAAGAATTAAGTTAGGGGTTTCTAAAAGGAGTGGTATTTACTCACCAGACAAAGGGGTAGGTGCCCTCGGAATTAGGGTTGCAGTCGTTGAAGTGCTTGGTCAAAAAAGTGCCTACATATTAATCGATGGCAATAACATGGTACCTGGCTTGAGGGATGCCATCATCAAAGTGCTACCAGTCGATGAGGCAGAAGTGATGACCACTGACACGCATTCGGTGAACTTTGGTGGAAACAATTTCATTGGAGCCAAAATCGATCACGCTGGGTTGATCCAAACGATCAGAGAAATGACCGAGGAGGCAATAGAGGACCTTGAGCCTGTGCAAGCAGGAATGACCACCGAATTCGCTGAAGATGTCCTAGTATTTGGATCATACCGGACGGCGCAACTCGCAAGCACGGTCAACGCCATCATATCCATGGGAGGAGGACTAGCGATATCGATCATAGTTGCTGCTCTTGCACTGGCGATATTTGTGTTTGCGCGGAATCTTAGGATATGAAGGGTCAACGGATGGTTTAAATTCCTTTCGTTAATTAGTACCACATGCTCTATAAGGTCGATCCCATTGAAACATTCGAGTTCCAGAGAAAATTTGCTCCAGCATAAGTTCCAAGGTTTGAGACCGTGGATGCTTCTCACTTATTTCACTGTTCTTGAGTGCCACTGGAACCCATGAACGTGTTTATGTTTATCGACCCCTTCAAATAGTATCGTTAGGATGAAAGCAAAGAGAAGACGATTCAGATACAATAAATAGGATATTTCACATCGAAATTCTCGAATATCTCAAACCTGCGACTGCATCAGCAATCAATCAAGGGATATGCTCATTTTTCGTTTTTTTTTTTTTTTTTCATCCAAAAAGTCGTAAATACCATAAATTGTTATGTAAACCAACTACGGAGAGGGTCGCAAGAGTTAATTTTGCAATGAGCGCGGCGACTCCATACCATATGAATGAATAATCAAAATCTGGCTGTCTTTGCCCTATTTTGAAGCCGACAATAAAGATCACTGATGGTTGAATATCTTAGAGTGCTAGGTGAACAGAATTTGTGATTAGAAATTGTACTTCTTCGACAAAGCGCCTGCGATGAACATGAAGATGGTCAGCAATATATTTTGGGATAGCACACCTTTTTATTTTATAGCCGATTTTATGTCAGAATCTCAGTCGCTCTCACGGACCCGGGGGGATTTGAACCCCCGACCACCGACTTAGAAGGCCGGTGCTATATCCGGACTAAGCCACGGGCCCATACATAAAATATATGAGTCATGTAAAAAGACATCTATACATAAAAAAGATTTGGGGTGAAATAATCCAAGAATACACCTTTAAAAAAAGCTTCAAGCCAGATAAAGATCGAATACTCATAGTTCTAAAAGATTGTTTTCAGACTAGGATCACCGAGGTAGACGACAAATACACGTTGAGTTACGGTGCGATGAAACAGATGACCGTATGGGTAAGTAAGAAGCTATTCATCGATACCAAGTCTGATTTAGGCGCAGATGAGGCAACGATCCTGGATACTAACAAGCGTTTTCGTGATTTCTTGTTAAAAGCGACCGGGTACACAGCTAAGCAACGCAGGGACATGGCTAAAAAAGGTTTAGAATAGCTGAAGTATCACTTCCATCACATGATCCCATTGGTAACAATGTCTTGAACTTTCATGATAAAATCTCAAGTAGATATATTGGGAGCGCAATTGCGATTGTGGGGCATAAGCTCTAGCAGCCCAATTACTCATGAAAAATTCGATTTGATTCAGTGAAGGTTCTAGAGTGGTACTACTTTTTATTTTTATATAACTCTTGTTGGTCATTTAAGGTATATAACTCTTGTTGGTCATTTAAGGTATACAAAAAAGGGTTGTAGCCTAGTTTAAGGATATTAAAGTTAACACTACACTAATAGAAATAAAAAAGGGTAGAAGGGATTGCTCCCTTCATTTAGTTCACTCTTTTCGCTTTAGAACCAGATATGCTACCGCCAGGAGTCCAACGATTGCGAAGGCTGCCTCAAATCCAGGTACTGGTTCTGGTGTTGGTGTGGGTGTTGGTGCTGCTGGTGCGGGTGCGGGTGTTGGTTTCGGTGTGGGTGCGGGTGTGGGTGCTGGTCTGGGTGGCAGTGTTGGTGCTGGGGTTGGTGCGGGTGTTGGTGCTGGTGTTGGTGCAGGTGTTGGTGCTGGGGTTGGTGCGGGTGTGGGTGCTGGTGTTGGTGCTGGTGTTGGTGCTGGGGTTGGTGCTGGGGTTGGTGCGAATGTAGGTGATGGGGTTGGCGTTGGCGCAGGTGTTGGGGTTGCTACTGCTTCTGAGGTGAGTTTCACCGTTGTGGTCGCAACGACGTCATCAGAGGCTGCCATTCGAGTGGTGATAGGTTGCATTGCAACTGGTGCGTCAGCGTTTTCCAGCATCTTGTCAGTTACCTTCAACGTGTAGTCGCCTGCAAGTAGTCCAACCGTGTTAAAGGTGGCTGTGTACATTCCATCCGCAGTACCGGCCGTAACTGTACGCGTTAAGCCCAAGCCCTTCAGCTCGATCTCTAGCTGTGTGCCGTCCTCTCTGTTGCATGTTCCGGTGATGACTAAGTCATTACCAACCTTGGTCGCCGATACTGGGTCGACGGTTAGTTTTGCTGCCTCAACGATGACAGTCGTTTCTGCTGTCGCAGTTGTAGGCGAGGTAGATGTTACCTTGATGGTCAGAATGCCTGGTATAACTGGCGTTATGAGCTCTTTATCGTCATCCCATTCAGCCATCGCTGAGAGCTCATAGGTCAGATCAGTGGTTCTCATGGTTCCGGTGTCAAAGCCACCTGGAACGGTACGAATGATGTTAGCTATGGAAAGTCTGACGGTCCCTTGGGCATTCTTCAGACCGGATTTGACCGTGAAATCAACGGCGTCGTTCTGAGCCACTTTCGCTGGTGCCTCTATGAAAATCGTTGCCTCTGTCAGTACTGCAGTGCTTGAGACCTCAATCGTGGTGGTGCCGTAGGTATATTCCGCTTTCACGGTATAGGTTCCTTCGAGAACTTCTCCGACAGGCCCATTACGTGAGGTATCCCATGTGTAGGTGTATTCGTTTCCTATCACATTGGCCCAAACGTTCAGTCCCAACTCATCGATCTTAATGTTGACTTTTGCTCCAACCTTGTCATCTTGGTTCAGCGTTCCTGAGATCTTGACATCTTCTGCTCCGGCTGCATCTTGAGTGGCCGTGAGAGTTAGTGTCGGTGCCTCTATCAGAATGTTGGCACTTGCTTTTGCCTCATCTGCATCATATACTCCATCATTGTCAGTGTCCAGTACTGCAGTTATCTTATAGGACCCTGTGGTAGTTGATGCCGTTATCTTCTTGGAGTATGCTTTAGATGAATCCAGTGTTGCTGAGTTAATATACGTCGCGTGGGTAGTATCATAACCTGTAGACGGGGTGTCTTTGAATAACAGTATGTTTGTGCCTATCGCTTGATTGGCGGTTCCTGTAACCGTATACTCATTGAGCACCGTCACTTTACTTGGCAGGGTTATGGTTATCTCTTGATCTGAAACATCAAAGCTCGCTGCAGCTTCTGCATACCATTTGTCGCCTAAATCTGTCCATGCCTTGACCTTGTAAGTGCCTTTTTCGGTCAGATAAGCCCCGGGAATCTCCCACTTGTAGAATCCATCTGCCTTTACAAGTGTGGCATGGGTATTGTTGAACTTGGCAGTACCATTTGGATAGGTGACTTCTATGAACACAGGGGTGTCCTTCTGCCTGTTTGACGCACCCGTTATGTCTGTCTTCAGCATTAATACGGTGTTCTGGGCTGATGCGTTCAACGTAGCTTGTACAACCTCAATAGTTGCCTTTTGCTCTAATTCTGTACCTGCTATCACCGCCTTGACCTCATAGGCACCTGGTGCTGCTTCTTGGCCAACCGTTGCATGCTGAGTGCTCCACTTTACGCTGTAGCCTTTTGTATCGAGACTATACTGTTGCTCGGTGAGAGTGCCTTTGGCTGGATTAACCGTGACCGTTGGCGCTGCAGACGCAGTGCCTGTGACCATGACGTAATTTCCTTCTACCACTGTGGTTGGTACGCTCATCGTGAGTGATCCTGATGTGATGGTGAATGTATCTGTAGCTTTGACATCCGCGTTATCAAGTACGACCTTTGCCTCGATTGTATAGCTCTTTTCCTCGATATCTGAGTTAAACATTAAACATGAGAACGTGCCACCGGTAATTGTTGCAGTTAGAGGAGACTGTATCGGGCTTGTACCGTCATACAATTGCACGGTTACGTTGTAGCCTTCCAAGTTAGAAGTCCCGCTGAAGCATACCGTATCCCCCCTAAACACTGTGTCGACGTCCTGTTCCATAGTGGTTCTGTCGTTCACCTGCACTGTCAGAGTTGGTGGAGATAGAAATACTGCCATATCTTCAGTGAGTCCATCCGTATTAGTATCTTGTATGAGGTAGTAACCTTTACTTTCTGTTCTTGTTTTCCATACCGTAAAGTTGCCAGCAGGCGTCAAAAAGACCGAGGGATAAAGTTCGTAATCTTCACACTTAGTGTTTGTGAAAGAGCCTTCTATCTTCATGCTGACAGTCGCTGCAACGTCAGCAAATACGATGCTTATGTTCTCTCCGATAAACACTGCCCCCCCATGGGAGACGGCCTTTCCTAATTTTATACGTGTAACTGTCGGCGGGTTATCCCCTACAGCTGCTGCTGTCGGCGTCACAAATGCGGCGAACATCGATAGTACCATCAGTGCCACCAAAAGCATAGCTGTAATTTTATTCTGCATTATCCTCTTCAACCTCCATTTCTATTCCAAAAATACCGAATTTTATAAAGTATTAAACAGTATATATAACTTTTTATCATGATAAAATCTCAAGTAGATATATTGGGAGCATCTCAAGTAGATATATTGGGAGCGCAATTGCGATTGTGGGGCATAAGCTCTAGCAGCCCAATTACTCATGAAAAATTCGATTTGATTCAGTGAAGGTTCTAGAGTGGTACTACTTTTTATTTTTATATAACTCTTGTTGGTCATTTAAGGTATATAACTCTTGTTGGTCATTTAAGGTATACAAAAAAGGGTTGTAGCCTAGTTTAAGGATATTAAAGTTAACACTACACTAATAGAAATAAAAAAGGGTAGAAGGGATTGCTCCCTTCATTTAGTTCACTCTTTTCGCTTTAGAACCAGATATGCTACCGCCAGGAGTCCAACGATTGCGAAGGCTGCCTCAAATCCAGGTACTGGTTCTGGTGTTGGTGTGGGTGTTGGTGCTGCTGGTGCGGGTGCGGGTGTTGGTTTCGGTGTGGGTGCGGGTGTGGGTGCTGGTCTGGGTGGCAGTGTTGGTGCTGGGGTTGGTGCGGGTGTTGGTGCTGGTGTTGGTGCAGGTGTTGGTGCTGGGGTTGGTGCGGGTGTGGGTGCTGGTGTTGGTGCTGGTGTTGGTGCTGGGGTTGGTGCTGGGGTTGGTGCGAATGTAGGTGATGGGGTTGGCGTTGGCGCAGGTGTTGGGGTTGCTACTGCTTCTGAGGTGAGTTTCACCGTTGTGGTCGCAACGACGTCATCAGAGGCTGCCATTCGAGTGGTGATAGGTTGCATTGCAACTGGTGCGTCAGCGTTTTCCAGCATCTTGTCAGTTACCTTCAACGTGTAGTCGCCTGCAAGTAGTCCAACCGTGTTAAAGGTGGCTGTGTACATTCCATCCGCAGTACCGGCCGTAACTGTACGCGTTAAGCCCAAGCCCTTCAGCTCGATCTCTAGCTGTGTGCCGTCCTCTCTGTTGCATGTTCCGGTGATGACTAAGTCATTACCAACCTTGGTCGCCGATACTGGGTCGACGGTTAGTTTTGCTGCCTCAACGATGACAGTCGTTTCTGCTGTCGCAGTTGTAGGCGAGGTAGATGTTACCTTGATGGTCAGAATGCCTGGTATAACTGGCGTTATGAGCTCTTTATCGTCATCCCATTCAGCCATCGCTGAGAGCTCATAGGTCAGATCAGTGGTTCTCATGGTTCCGGTGTCAAAGCCACCTGGAACGGTACGAATGATGTTAGCTATGGAAAGTCTGACGGTCCCTTGGGCATTCTTCAGACCGGATTTGACCGTGAAATCAACGGCGTCGTTCTGAGCCACTTTCGCTGGTGCCTCTATGAAAATCGTTGCCTCTGTCAGTACTGCAGTGCTTGAGACCTCAATCGTGGTGGTGCCGTAGGTATATTCCGCTTTCACGGTATAGGTTCCTTCGAGAACTTCTCCGACAGGCCCATTACGTGAGGTATCCCATGTGTAGGTGTATTCGTTTCCTATCACATTGGCCCAAACGTTCAGTCCCAACTCATCGATCTTAATGTTGACTTTTGCTCCAACCTTGTCATCTTGGTTCAGCGTTCCTGAGATCTTGACATCTTCTGCTCCGGCTGCATCTTGAGTGGCCGTGAGAGTTAGTGTCGGTGCCTCTATCAGAATGTTGGCACTTGCTTTTGCCTCATCTGCATCATATACTCCATCATTGTCAGTGTCCAGTACTGCAGTTATCTTATAGGACCCTGTGGTAGTTGATGCCGTTATCTTCTTGGAGTATGCTTTAGATGAATCCAGTGTTGCTGAGTTAATATACGTCGCGTGGGTAGTATCATAACCTGTAGACGGGGTGTCTTTGAATAACAGTATGTTTGTGCCTATCGCTTGATTGGCGGTTCCTGTAACCGTATACTCATTGAGCACCGTCACTTTACTTGGCAGGGTTATGGTTATCTCTTGATCTGAAACATCAAAGCTCGCTGCAGCTTCTGCATACCATTTGTCGCCTAAATCTGTCCATGCCTTGACCTTGTAAGTGCCTTTTTCGGTCAGATAAGCCCCGGGAATCTCCCACTTGTAGGATCCGTCATCCTCGACAAGCGTTGCATTGGCATTGTTGAACTTGGCAGTACCATTGGGATAGGTGACTTCTATGAACACGGGGGTGTCCTTTTTCCTATTGGATTCACCTGTGATATCTGTCTTCAGCAATAACACGGAGTCCTGGGCTGATGCGGTCAACGTAGCACCTGTAACCGTGATCGTTGCCTTTTGCTCTAAGGTTGTGCCCGTTATTACCGCCTTGATCTCATAGTTACCTGGAGCTGCTTCTAGGCCAACCGTTGCATTCTGCGTGTTCCACTTTACGCTGTAGCCTTTGGTGGTTGGATTATAATAGACATCTTGTAAAGTACCCTTAGCCGGGTCAACCGTGACCGTTGGCTTTGCAGTCGCAGTGCCCGTTATTGTGACCTCATTTCCTTCCACCACTGTTGATGGTACAATCAGTGCAAGTGTCTTTGATGCAATGGTGAAAGACTTTGTTGCTACAACATCCTTATTGGCAAGTACGACCTTTGCCTCGACTGAGTAGCTCTTTTCGGTGATGTCGGTGTCAAATGTGGTGGCTGAGAACTTGCCGTTCTGTACTGTAGCAGTCATCTGTGCGCCTATTGGGCTCACCCCATCATACACCTGAATCGCCACAGTGTAGCCT
>JAQUQR010000003.1:109989-158285 GCA_028715985.1 Methanocellales archaeon | reverse complement strand
TGTCCTGGCTTGGGGCGGTAACAATGTTTCATGAACCCCCATTGCCCATCTGATAACTCTTCAAACCTCAATTTTCATCCCCTCAGGCAGAAGAGAGGCCTCAAACTATAACTACTTTTGAAATGAGTTCAGTACTAAGTAGGATGAATTCTGAGATCTAAAAGCGATGCTCAGAAATTTGATGCGCTGAATACCAGAAAATATTATAAAATGCGTATCATACCCATACTACTCAGACGACAAAAGGGGATTTCAGCGATAAATACAAACTTTCTGATATAAAACCCCAAGAAAAACCACTAATCGCTACTTATTTATTTTTATACGATACAAATAGAAAACTGCACTTCCATAGTTTATCAGCTTTGACTCATCGAAATATTTATCAAGATCCGTCTTCTCAGATGCGAATGGCCTTATGATCACATCTGCACCCACTCTCTTTGCGACGGATGCGATCGCATGCTGCATTTCCACTGGTGGCCGAATAGAGTATATCAAGCTCGAACCTTCATATATGTGAATGTTTGGATCAAATATGTCGTCTCTGATGAAACGGATGCCTTCCACAGAGAGGTCAGAGGTATCGGTCGCAATTACCTCCAGGTGATCCTTTAGCAGAAGTGCCACCTCTGGATGCTTTCCTATACCCACCTCTATGACTTTTCCCTTATAGGAGGATACGATATATTCTGCTAAATCTTTATGACCTTTAAACATAGGTACTACCATGAACGTTGAAGTGATTTCAGCGATGAAATTACTTAAAACCATTCGTACTCCAGAGAATACCCATATATATTAATTATATTGATGCAGAGCTATATCAGTCTAAGATAAACTTCGTTTATGTAAAATCGGAGTTTTAAAATAAGAGAAAGGTATATATGTATGATTTCGATCGACAAACTCCATTGCAATATACTCCTAGAGAGGTTGAAAAAAGAAGGTAGATCACTGCTCAAATAGGAGGTGCAGGGTACCTATTTCGCTAAGTAGACTTGATGGTTATAAAAATAAAAACTCCCATAAAAAAGTTGAGATGCTATGTTTTTGATTAGACAATTTGTTCCAAATGACTTTCAGCAAGTGATCTCCATAGAAAAGGAGGCGTTTAGGGAACACGATCCATTTTTGTATATGAGGCTATATGAGATGAGTTCAGAGGGATTTTTAGTTGCGGAGAAAGATGGCGTTATTGCAGGATTCGTGGTCGGAATACTAATGCCCAATATTGAAGGAAGGATATTCTCGATTGCAGTCAACAAAAAAAACAGAAGGAGTGGTGTAGCCACATTATTGATAAAAGAGCTCTTGGATAAGTTCCGAAAAAAAGGAGTTACAAATGTGCAACTAGAGGTAAGAAAAAGTAACCTAATAGCACAAGAATTGTACCAAAAGTTGGGCTTCTATAGGATTGGTATAGCCCCAAGATACTATTGCGATGGAGAGAGTGCAATCATAATGAGAAAGATCATAAATCACTAGTGGTCAAAACTTTCACAGATAGAGGTCTTTTAACTATATTGCCCAGCTTGACACCAACTAGATATTCAAGATTCTTTTCTGCAGCGATGTCTAGTATTCTTTGAGTGATAACTCCGTCAAAAACCACACCCGTTACATTATCGCTCTCTTTAAGGACATTTGCAAGATCTCTAACGGCAACCTCTTTTATGACTTTCTTACCAGAATTTAGCAACTTCGCACTCAATGTGCCATTGAGTTCCTCAGCATATGCTTTAAGTTCGTCTTCTTTTTTAGGAGGCTTCCATCTCAGGATTCTCCTTTTGGAACTTTTCGTTCTTCGATGGGCCCCATTCTCTATAGCCTGTTCCACCGGCACCTTGTTCCTTAATGCTTTGACTATTTCCTTTTGAGTTAACTCCTCTACGCCTTTACCATCCGGCGCCCTTGCAACATAATCAATGTCTGCAGTCTGAAGCAGTTCCTTCAATATGAGGTCCCCACCCCTGTCACCGTCCAAGAAAACTGTGACAGTTTTCTTTTTGCTCAACTCCCCTATGGTCAAAGGAACGTTGGTTCCTTCTACAGCAACAGCATTCTTGATTCCGTAGCGAAGCAAATTCATGACATCCGCTCTTCCTTCCACTATGAGTATCGCATCCGAATCAAGTACATTGGGACCAGCTGGCAAGCTCTCGTCACCATAGGATGTAATCTTTTCTATACGCACCGCTTGCCTCACAGATTCTGTTATCTCTTGTCCTCCAAGAGTGCCTTGATCGAATTTATCAGAAAGAACATGTTTTGCCTTATCTATGATCTGTTTTCTTTTCGTCACCCTAATATCCTCAACTTTTTCCACACTAAGCTCAGCAACACAAGGTCCTACCCTATCTATAGTTTCTATGGCTGCAGCTAATATGGCTGTTTCAACTTTATCCAGAGAGGACGGAATTAAAATAATCCCAGTCGATTTACCTGCCTTAGAGTCTATATTGACCTCTATCCTACCTATTCTCCCGGTCTTCTGAAGATTCCTTAGATCTAGGTCCTCACCGAGCAATCCTTCTGTTTGTCCAAATACGGCTCCAACTACGTCTGGTTTCTCCACAACGCCTTCGGCATTGATACGAATATGGATTATATATTTCGTTGTATCAGAATTTTGCATTTATTTAAACCCCCTTAAGGAAAAATAGCTAGTGTAATCAAGGGGAAGTTTAACCACTAAGTTACCTGCCCCTTTATGCCCTACAACCTTTCAGATTACTAATAAATTAATCATAAATGATGTTAAGAGTACCTACTTAGCTATTTTACCCATGATAGTGATAAACTCCCTATATCACAATGCTACGTATATTATGCTACGGTTTAATAAAGTTATGGTTTGGTTAATATCGATTGTACACTTCTCGTCTAAGGCTATGAACGTAACCACTCAGACCCTCCACGTCCTTGACCTCCTTTCGTACAAGTTTTTTGATCTTGTTTCTTATCAAATTGTTGGGCTTCGTGTTAGATGCTTGTAGATATCCTGAGATCTTTTTTGCCATTTTTTTACCTCGAGAGTCCCAATCAGTTAGGATGATTGCCTGATTTGTTTTTCGTGAGATGCTCTCAGCAAAATTCAACAATGGCGGATAAGAAGCAAGCGAAATTTGATCGGAAATGCCCAATTCGTTCAAGGCATCTCGATCCTTTTTCCCTTCGACTATTATGACCGCCCCCTCATTAGATAAATCCTTAATCTCACAGAGTATCTGCTCGATTTGTTGCAGTCTATCAAGATCATCCATATATACCAAACACCAACGAGATCAAACATAGAAGTTAAAGCTTAAAAGGATGTCCCCTGACGCACTAACTCCGAGAGATCATCCTCTGGAGAACTCCGCAGTCCCTCTCAGTTACCCTCGTGCCAGGGGAGCTGTTCCGCAGTGGGGTTGTCTTACGGTCATCGATAGCACGGATGCAATAACTCCCGCAAGGACCTATTCAACGCGGATGTTGCCCCCTTTTACCAGCAGTTCAAACAGAACTGTAACACTGGTCTCCTAGAAGGCAATACACAATTTGCAATCACATATATATAGGTTTGTTGGCACCCTTGCCTGGAATGAAACGCCCATAACCTTTTTCGCCAACTATTTCACCATCGTACATGAGCTCTCCACGCACAAAGGTCATTTTGGGAAATACCCCATCCAGTCCCTCAAAAGGAGTCCAACCAGACTTGCTGTGCAGATTCCTGGCCTTTATAGGCGTGACGTCATTTAGATCGACCAAAACGATATCAGCATCTTTTCCAACAGCGATCTCGCCTTTCTCGCCCAAGCAGAATATCCTAGCTGGATTGGTAGCCATGAGCTCGATCACACGTTGAAGCGATATGATCCCTTTCTTTACAGCAGATAACATCAATGGTAAGGATGTCTCGACGCCTGGCACACCGGCTGGCGTGCGCCATATGTCTTGCTTTTTTTCTTCCATAGTATGAGGGGCATGGTCAGAGGCGATGATGTCGATTTTATGTAATCCAGCCCAAAGATTCTCACGATCCAATTCACTTCTCAGTGGAGGGTTCATCTTGCCAAAGGTGCCCAAGCGATCCCAGTCCTTTTGCGATAGGAAGAGGTGATGGGGCGTGACCTCAGAAGTGATGTCTGCCCCGATTAAGTCCAAGCCCTCTCTCGTACTAAGATGGCAGATGTGGAGCTTTACGCCGGTATCTTGAGCCAACCGTATAGCTTTTGCCATAGCGGCAACTTCGCAACCATTGGGCCTAGATGATGAATGAGCGCTGGGGTCTGTTCTATCACCCAACTTCTCAATGTTCTCCCTTATGATTTGCTCGTCTTCTGCGTGAATACAGGCAATGCCCCCCAAGCGCTTGATAATTCGAAGTGAACTCCAAAGCGTATCATCATCAACGCTTAGCCCCCCCATAGAATCTGCCATGTATATCTCACCGAATGCGGTTATACCAGAAGCCCATAATACCTCCAATTCCGCTGCTTGAACAACTCCGGCATTGATGCCAAAATCGACTATCGATTTGCTCTCTGCTTCCCTCAGTTTGACCTTAAAGGAGTCTACAGAAGTAGTAGGTGGGATCGTGTTCGGGTGATCCACCACGCTGGTCACGCCACCCGCTACTGCCGCAGATGAACCGGTATACCAGTCCTCTTTGTGAGTCAAACCCGGATCCCGAAAATGTACATGAGCATCCACCATGCCTGGAAGCACAAGTAAGCCATGCGCGTCTATAATATGCTTTGCCACAATATCTTTCGCAATTCTTGCAATCTTTCCATCGACTATTGCTATCTCTGCCTCTAGGATGTCCCCTGCTGACACCAATCTGGCATTTTTGATGACTAAATCGAACATAGTATTTTCCTTAGGCGTTATTTCAAACCTCTGGTTCTTTAACGCCCATGTTAATCACTATCTCTGCTATGTCTGCCCCATACTCTACCATCCTTCTTAGGCTTTCTAGAACAGACCTTAAGCATGTCTGCTCTGTTATGCTGAGTGAAGTTTTAAATATCCTATTACTTATCATCGTTGCCAGATTAGCGACTTCTTGTGATTCTGCTATTGCTCTATTCGCGGTTTTTAAATCTCTTTTGGAAAGACTTTCTAACGAAAGATCAAAGACCTTATGAACAAGTTCGCTTAACCCAGATATCTCTGTGTATATCTCAGGATTAAGATATCCTATTTGTATTGCATCTCTCGCAATTTTTTCGGCATGATCTGCTATCCTTTCCATGCTCTTTATGATTAGCCTATATGCCATACAATCTCTTGGGCGCCTAATGCCTATTTTCTTGGCTAGCTCTGGATCTCTGAGCGCTGCTTTGAGTTGTCTCACAATCAATAAATAGAACCTATCCACATCATCATCTCGCTGGATTACGTCTCTGGCAAGCTCTATGTCCCCTTGCAAAGCCCTAATCGAATCTTTTTGAATGGATTTAATGATACCGGATATTCTTTGAATCGCTTTCTCAAGATTCAGCTCTTCATAGTTTAGAAGGCTCTGCAAAATCAACTCGTCGCCTGATTCCTCGACCACTTCGAGCCCCATTAGCCTTTGTCTAACTGTATCCTTAATCCACTTCCTATCCTGTGTATTGAACCCCTTCTGAGAGACCAGGTTGATTATGTCATAGCCAACCAGATAGTGTGCTATTAACAATCTTAGGATGTCCTCAGGCTTTTCGCCCGGACATAGCTTTATAACTGCTCTGGACATCCCCTGCTTCTTCTTTGGCTTTGCTGTAAGCAGGATTGATTTATCCTCTTGCCAGCGTAGGGTCACTTCATCTCCCTGGTTGATTCCTACCTCTCTTGCCCAACTTATTGGTAGAGATATTGTTAACGTTGAGCCGCCGGTCATCTGGATCTTTCGTTTCTCCTCTTTCATGTTTCTCCTCTTATATATAGATTATTGATTGAATATATAGTTATTGGGATAAAGTATATATAAACATTACTATGTATATATAACAAAAAAAGGTGTAAAAAAATGAAACTGGATATAAGCTTAAAATCAGTATTAGTTCTGATTTTGATAATCGGGGCAAGTTTTGCTACTAATCCAATAGCAGCACAGGCGATACCAACGGGCCTTTCAGGTGAGCTGACAATAGCAGGCTCTACAACTGTACTGCCGATAAGTCAGGAATGTGCAAGGATTCTCATGGAGAGTAACCCCTCGCTAAGAGTGTCTGTATCCGGCGGCGGCTCAGGTCATGGCGTAAAAGCGGCTGGAGCGGGTGAGATAGATATAGGGGCTGCATCGAGGGACGTAAAATCGGAAGAGATGGGGACTTATCCTGACCTGAAGCCAGTGGCAGTAGGAAAGGATAGCGTTGCCATCGTCGTTCATCCGAGCAATCCTGTAAGTGGACTGACGATGGAACAGGCTTCTAAGATATTCAGCGGAGAGATAACGAACTGGAAGGAAGTAGGGGGATTGGATGCAGAGATCAGAGTGATAACAAGAGAAGAAGGTTCAGGGACAAGAGAAGTATTCGATGAATACGTGATGAAGCACTTTGGTAAAATAATAGCGGCAAAAGCATCGGTGAAACCATCGAATGGTGAGGTGAGAGCAACAGTGGGCGGAGATGCGAAGAGCATTGGCTACATATCCCTTGGATATGTTGACTCATCTGTCAAAGCAACTAAGATAGATGGAATAGAAGCAACAGTCGAGAACGTCCTTTCTGGAAATTATCCCATTTCGAGGAATCTGTACCTCATGACTAAGGGGGGGCCAAGTGCTTTGGAGAGAGCATTCATAGATTTCGTATTGAGCGAAGAAGGGCAAAAAGTGGTAGAAGACATGGGCTACATAAAAGTGACAGGGCAAGCAACATCGCCAAAGCCAGTGCCAATAGCAGCACCTACACCTATATCCACACCAGCACCAACGCCAAAACCGACACCAATGCCAACAGTCAGACCCAAACTAACCCCAGCACCAGCACCCACACAAGCACCAGGAATACCAGGATTTGGAGCGGTATTTGCCATTGCAAGTTTGTTGACGATGGCTTATGTAGTGCTCAGAAGGAGTTAAAGAGGGACATGAAGATAGTACATATATCCGATATCCATGTAGCTGGACCGTATTTCCTACCGGATTTGATGGACAACGTAATAAAAGAGATAAACAAAATAGAGCCAGAAATATTGGTTGTTACCGGTGATTTGACACAAGACGGTTATCCTTTCGAATTTCATCGCGCTAAAGGCTACATAAAGAGGATGAAAAGCAAGGAAATAGTTGTGATTCCAGGAAATCATGACGAGCGGAACGTTGGCTATCTCTGTTTTGAGGAGATATTTGGTCCAAGGTCAGTAGTAAATAAATATAAAAATATAACAATTGTCGGCGTCGATTCTGCACAACCAGATATTGACGAAGGGCATGTGGGCAGAGAAAAATATGAGTGGATAGAACATTGTCTTGAAACTGACGGATTTAAAGTAGTAGCCCTACACCACCATTTAATTTCCGTTCCTAAAACAGGTCGGGAAAGAAACATACTTATCGATGCCGGCGATGTTCTCGAACTACTTGTAAGACATGGGATTGATCTGGTACTTTGCGGACATAAACACGTTCCTTGGATATGGAATTTGAATGGCATGATAGTTACTAATGCGGGGACTGCATGCACGCAAAGCACTAAATGGAATATTCCCCCCCCCTCTTTTAACCTGATAGAAATAGATGAAGATGAAAAGGAAGGAATGAGGATGTACAGAGTGTATTCAAGAGGGGAAAAGAAGCTGGTGTTAGAGATGGATGGGGAAAAGGCAACGAAATATGAGAGCTTTGGAACTTTTTAGCTGCTTTAGATGTGAAAGGATGGTCTTCAAGAAGGAAAACATAATAGAAAAGCTATTATTAATCTCCGCCCTCTCTTCTGCCCTTATCGTATTTTTCATCATCGCATTCATGTTAAGGGAGGGCATTCCAGCCTTAATGTTGGGTTGGGATTTTATCTTTGGGATGAACTGGCGTCCTTCTCATGACCAGTTTGGGATTTTTCCCATAATTGTGAGCACATTCATAGTTGGGGGAGGTGCATTAGCTATTGCTGCTTCTATTGGCATACCTACAGCAATTTTCTTGGCTGAACTCTCTCCTACATGGCTTCGTAATATTCTCAAGCCATCGGTGGAGATGCTTGTTGGGATCCCTTCGATAATTCTCGGCTTTTTTGGATTAATGGTATTCGTTGTCTTTATAAGGGACTCATTGGGCGGATATGGCGAATGCATCCTCGCTGGTTGGATAATCCTTGCAATAATGACATTGCCGCATGTTGTCAGCATATCAGAAGATTCTATCAGGGCAGTTCCAAAAGGATACAAAGAAGCATCGCTTGCACTCGGTGCTACGCATTTACAGACCATTAAAAAGGTGATACTACCAAATGCTCGTTTTGGGATATTAGCCTCCTTGATTTTGGGCATGGGAAATGCAGTAGGAGAGACGATGGCGGTTTTGATGGTTATCGGCAATCCGGAGATACCATGGATCCCCACTTCAATATTGGAGCCGGTGCGAGTGCTCACATCCACGATAGTTATTGAATATTCCTATGTTATGTGGGGCTCAATGCATCAGCACGCTTTGTTCGCCATAGGAGTCGTTTTATTCTTAATTGTCGCAATTCTTAATCTAGTAACCTATGTTGCAATAAAAGGGAGTTTAGGCACTACTACTGTAATGAAAGGAGTGATCCGTGAATGATAAAAGAAAGGGTAATAAAAATAAGCTTGTACACGGTCTCCCTAATTTCTCTAGCGGTATTGTTCACTGTCATAGCTTACATATTTTTAAATGGCATACAGGTCATAAATTTTAGCTTCTTACTAAAATCGCCAAATTACATAGCCCTCGAGAAAGGAGGAATATTTCCTCAAATTATCGGTTCATTATGCCTTCTCTCTGTTTGTTTGCTTTTTGCAGTACCTCTTGGCGTGGCATCAGGAATATATCTTGCGGAATATGCCCCAGAGAACATAATAACAAAAAACGTCAGGTTCTTTGTAGAGTGCTTAGCTGGAATACCCTCAATAGTGATTGGCTTGTTTGGACTTATATTCCTCGTTTATTATCTCGATTTTGGTCCCTCCATGTTAGCAGGTGGTCTCTCTCTTGGCTTCATGATCCTGCCATGGACGGTTAAAGCCTCCGAGGAGGCAATAAAAGCGGTACCTCAAGCTTATAGGAAAGCATCTCTTGCTTTAGGAGCTTCTAAGTGGCAAAGTATTCGTAGTGTGGTGCTAAAAAGCGCCTATCCAGGTATAATAACCGGTATATTACTTGGTGCTGGGAAGGCTATAGGGGAGTCTGCTGTCATTCTTCTCACAACTGGTGGTCTTGTAGCCTATACGCCTCACTCGTTACTGGATGATGTTGGTGCGTTGCCGGTTTATATTTACATGATATTGACGGTTATTCCAGCTTCTAGGGATGTAGCTGAATCATACGCATTTGGCGCCTCCCTTGTTCTAATCACGATGTTTTTGATGATAAGCGTATTTGCCCTATTCCTTCGGAATAGATATTATAGGATTATGAGTGGGGGGAGGTGAAAAAACAAAAATGATTAAAATAGAAGTGAAGGGGTTGAATGTATACTATGGTTTTGTAGCAGTGCATGCGTTAAAAGAAGTGAATATAAAAATAAAAACAAATAAAATAACTGCATTGATTGGACCTTCTGGCTGCGGGAAAACAACTTTTTTAAGAGCACTAAACAGAATGAACGAACTTAGTAGAGCACATACGAAAGGCGAGGTTATCATAGATGGAATCGATATATATAATGGAAAAGTGGATGTCATCCAGTTGAGGAGGAAAATAGGGATGGTGTTTCAGCAGCCAAATCCATTTCCTATGAGCATATATGAGAATGTCGCCTACGGTCCGAGGATTCATGGAGTGCAGAATAGAAAGTTAGATAGAATAGTGGAAGAGAGTTTGAAGAAAGCGGCATTGTGGGATGAAGTGAAAGACAGGTTAGAAGAAAGCGCATTGAGATTCTCTGGTGGTCAACAACAGCGATTATGTATTGCTCGTGCACTGGCAGTAAACCCGGAAGTCATCCTCTTCGATGAGCCGTGTTCAGCCTTAGACCCCTTATCAACGGCGAGGATAGAAGAGCTGTTACAAGAATTGAAAAAGGATTATACGATCGTGATAGTAACACATAACATGCAGCAGGCAGCTCGAGTTTCTGATTTTACCGCTTTCTTCCTAGTTGGTGAGCTAATAGAATACGGTGAAACCAAGCAAATATTTGAGCGACCTAAAGATAAAAGGACTGAAGATTATATCACTGGGCGGTTTGGCTAATTAATGGAAGAGATTTATTTATTTCGATACATAGAAAAAATAGAAATAAGAAGAGCAGAATTCCATGAAAGGAGCAAAAAATGATAGGAGAGCGCGAATTTTGAAGACTTACAAAGCATTTTCTGGTAAAAAACATATTTTTCTTGAACTCAATGAGAGAGAAGTCAGGGTCACATTTGAGTCTACCGTCTATTCTGGATTTGTTCCCAAGTAGGGAAAAGATGGAGAAGTATGTGGGGGTAGTCTAGTATGGAAGTAAGAAAAGAATACATAGAGGATTTGAAAAAGCTCAAAAAAGATGTTCAGAGGATGGGTGAGCTGGCTAAGGAATCTGCGGGAAATGCGATCAAAGCTCTCGTCCAGCGAGATATGGAATTATCATCAAAGATAATCAAGGAGAATAATAGAATAGACAAATTGGAATTTGATATAGAAAAAAATTGTATCAGACTGCTTGCGCTTCAACAGCCCATGGCTGTTGACCTCAGAACGATAGAAACTTGCATGAAGATAATAACGGATTTCGACAGGATCAGCGATCTCGCGGGTGACATTGCGGAGATTGTTCAGAGGATGGCGAATGAATCTTTCGCAAAACCGCTGATTGATATACCCAGGATGTCGGAGATTTCACAAGGCATGATTTCTGATTGCCTTTTAGCGTTTTCATCAGGAGATATAAAAATGCTTGGTGATATCTCAGCGCGAGATGATTTGTTAGATGGACTATTTGATCAAATCAGGCGGGAATTGCTGACGATCATGATAGAAGATCCAAAATGCATTTCAAACGCAAGTAATCTGACTTTCGTTGCGTTGCATTTAGAGCGAATAGGCGATCATGCATGCAACATTGCTGGCAGGGTCATATACATGGTCACTGGCGAAAGGATAAAGCTTGGTTAGAATTATATGATCTTTCGCAGTAGTAGGTGGGATCGTGTTCAGATGATCTAACACGCTGGTTACGCCACCTGCTGCAGATGGACCGGCATATACCAGTCAGCCACTTGTATACTTGCCCTCTTTACGGGCCCATAGACGTTAAATAGCTTCCCATCATTAGGTA
Source organism: Methanocellales archaeon (assembly GCA_028715985.1). Taxonomy (NCBI): domain Archaea; kingdom Methanobacteriati; phylum Methanobacteriota; class Methanomicrobia; order Methanocellales; species Methanocellales archaeon. The sequence continues at coordinate 146,856 of JAQUQR010000003.1, read as the reverse complement.
GGTGAACGAGTGATATTCGACCCTTTAATCATCGCGATATTCGCCGCTGGGCTATACATGGCATGGAACGTAGGATCGAACGATCTAGCAAATGCGATGGGGACTACGGTCGGCATCGGTACATTAAGCCTCAAACAAGCCATTGTACTAGGCGGAGTGGTGAGTTTTTCAGGCGCTGTGCTATTTGGCTCCAGGGTAACGGAAACAGTGGCAAAGGGCATCGTTCCGATCTCGCTGATCGATGCGCACTCTGTCATGCTGGGGGCATTGGCTGCTACTTTGGCTGCTGGAATGTGGATTACCTTTGCCACATATCTCAATCTTCCAGTATCAACATCTCATTCCATAGTCGGTGCAATGCTTGGCTTTGGGCTGGTTTCTGTCAGCCAAGGAACCATAAACATGGGAGATATTGTCTGGGCGGTTCTACTCAAAATTGTGGCTAGCTGGGTCCTTTCCCCGGTTGCAGGAGGAGTGGTAGCATTTCTGTTATTCACGATGATTCGACGGTTACTTGAACGAATGGATGACCCACTTAGGGCTGATCGACCCCTCAGATTTCTTGAGGTTGTCGCCTCATGTTGGGTGATATTTGCACTTGGCTCCAATGATGTAGCGAATGCAATAGGTCCGTTATCTGCAGCCTTGGGGACTATGGGGATGGAGCTGCCAATTTGGGTCCTGGCCTTTGGAGGTTTTGGCATCGTATTGGGCATGTTTACCTGGGGATACAGAATAATCGAGACCATAGGCAAAAAGATCACAGAGTTGACGCCTGCCAATGCCTTTGCAGCGCAATTTGGAGCTGCTGCCACCGTATTGGTCTGCTCCTCATTTGGAATGCCCGTATCAACCACACACACAATAGTTGGAAGCGTGGTGGGAGTTGGACTCGCTGGCGGGTTAGAGGCAGTAGATCTAAGTGTGATAAGGAAAATAGTTTTTTCGTGGGTGTTAACCGTCCCAATCGTAATGGTCATTGCAGCTGTGACCTATCTAGGGTTGATGATAATATGAGACATACAGTTGATTTAAATATCATAAAGATGTTAATGATTAATCGTTTGAATTAAATTCATATGTAGGAATTGGGGACAATATGAGATACATGCGTTCGATTTTAGGTATTTTTGCAGAATCACCATTTAAGCCGTTGTACTCTCATGCGGAGAAGGCATGCGAAGCAGCATATAAATTAGAAGAGATTGTTCAAGCATATTGCGATGGCGATGTTGAAAAAGTACAGGAACTCAATGAGGAGATATCTGGCCTAGAGCATGAAGCAGACATAATCAAACAAGAGATAAGAAAAAGAGTACCATATTCAGTGCTTTTACCAGTTAATCGACAAGATATACTGGAATTCTTAAAACCACAAGATGGAATATCAGATTGTGCTGAGGATGTTGCCAAACTGATGACGCTCAAATCATACGTTCTACCAGAGGAGATCAAGAGGGGGTTAACAGAAATGACACATATGACTATGAAGGCGATTGATGCATATCTAAAAGTGACTGAGAGTATTTCTCAATTAGTATCAACATCTTTTAGAAAAAAAGATATAAAAGAGACGTTAGAACTAATACCCCCTGTGGAGAAACTAGAGCATGAGATTGACACAATCGAGATCTTGCTGACCAAAAAAATCTTTCTCGCTGAGGATGAAATAGGCACCTTGGGTGTTTTCCATCTGGCCAAAATCTTGGATGTACTTGGGGATGTATCAGACAATGCAGCTAGGGCAGTCGATCGCCTTAGAACGATGGTGATATCTATATAATTTTTTTCTCCCCTATGTCCCCTGCTGGAGAGTTTTCCGCAAATATTTGCCCCTCGAAAACATGTATTTGCGTATCTTCTTCCAACCACGAGTCCGGATATAATCCTGCTTTCATACATGCCTGAGAGAGGAATTCTTCTTCGTCAAATTGGTGCTCAATGGCAACTTGTGGTAAAAGAAGCCCCTGATTCCCTCCTTTAGTGACTATCAAGCCATGTTTTCCAATCTCTATTTTTTGTGGTAACGTCGTTGGCTTAGCATGAATAAGTCTTGGCGGAGTTAGCACAGTGACCTCAATTGTTATTTCGTCCAGTTCCTCTGCCCTAACAGGCATAAATCTTGGATCGTTCTTAGCAGAATTTATCGCAGAATCGATGATGGCTTCACCCAATGGCATAGTGGGATAGGGGTACCCTATACACCCCCTTAGGCCATTTTTATGTAAGGTAACGAACACACCTCTTTTCTCACTAAATTTTGTCGGTAATTTCTCTGGATGAAATAGCTCACCATCCCTAACATATTTATCAATAGCGCTCCTAGCAAGCTTTACTGCCCTTACACCCTCTCCGAGAGTTAACACATTTTGTTATTTGGGAGCAAAAGATATATATGTTTTTTTGTGTGAATATAGGATAGAGAGAGGAGGGGCGGTTGCCGCAACCGAAGGTTGTGAGGAAAGTCCTCCCACCATCTGGACATACGAGTGCGCGTAAGCGCACAAGGCGAGAGTCTTGGCTCTGGCACAGAAACGATACCACGCTACACTAATGCGATGACTTCGCAAGAACGAGGTCGTGTAGGTTGTGGGTGGAACGGCGAAACCTCGTAGGTGCAAGCCAAAGATGGGTAGATGAGGAGTCCAGCCGATACCCAAGTATGGCGCTCAGACGAATGCCGCTGAAACAAAAGGAGGCTTACCATCCTCACTCAATTTCAAAAAAAGATGACAAGTAGTTTAGAATAATATCATAAATATATTACTACAAATTTGAGAATGCTTATTGACTTTATTTTTATAACTTAACAAAGCCCAAAATTTGACCGATGTAGTTTTTGACCCCTAAGCATGACCCCTTTGAGCAGGATCATGCGAAAAAACAAATATAATTGAGCATAGCAGCGATCTATGGTTCCCACGTGCTCGCGCTCCGCAGTACAGCATAGAACGCGGACGGTCTTATCTTCTGGGTTCGAGATGGGACCAGGAGTTTCCCCGTCGCTATGACCGCTATGCCCAACGTATGAATGCTTCTACACTTAGTTTCAAGAATTTCAGAAGCCAAGGACCGGAATTGAACCGGCAAAAAGCCGCTCTCCACCGAGAAGAAACTACGTTGCTCCTTCGATGATCCTCTTTTTCAGCTGCAGGCGGCTGCGTTAACCATTCCGCCACCTTGGCATCAAAGGATAGCAGCCTTTTGATATCTTGCCCTACCTAAGATAGAACTGACCACACATAAGTTTGCGACCCAAATATCGCCTGAATTCAGCTAAGCAAACTGGCTCGGGCGTTAGTGGTCGCGGACTGAACATCTCGTTGCCTTGATGCGTACATCCCGACTCTATCAAACTCTTCTTCTAAGAGTGCCCTTTAGAAGTCTCTTTTCAGGGGTGGTTTCGAGCTTAGATGCTTTCAGCTCTTATCCACTGGTGCGTGGCTGCTCGGTGTGCCCTGTCGGACAACCGATAGACTAGAGGCACCGTTGCCTAGTTCCTCTCGTACTATAAGCAACTTCCCCTCAGACCTCAAAACACCCCTAACAGATAGTAACCGACCTGTCTCACGACGGTCTAAACCCAGCTCACGATCTCCTTTAATAGGCGAACAACCTCACCCTTGGCCGCTGCTGCACGGCCGGGATGGAGAGAACCGACATCGAAGTAGCAAGCCACCGGGTCGATATGTGCTCTTGCCGGTGACGACACTGTTATCCCCGGGGTAGCTTTTCTGACATCATTAGCCCCCACCAAGGGGGCATAATGGTTCGCTAGACCAGACTTTCATCTCGCGATTCTTTGCTATGGGGAATCGCATCAGGCTGACTTTTGCTCTTGCACTCTACAGCGGATTTCTGACCCACTTGAGTCAACCTTAGGGCGCCTTAGATATCTTTTCTAAGGCGTGGCGCCCCACCCAAACTGCCCACCAATCGGTGTCCTCCTCTCGGAGTAAGGGTCGTAGTTCCAGAAGGGTAGTGTCTCATTAATGGCTCCCCACTTCCTAGCGAAAGTGGATCGACGCCTCCTACCTACGCTGCACGTCCAAAACCACAGCCCAACGACAGGCTGCAGTAAAGCTCCACGGGGTCTTCACTTCCCATTAGGGGTCCCCAGACTCTTCACTGGGATGTAAAGTTCACCGGTTTCTGGCTAGGGACAGTGGAACTCTCATTGGTCCATTCATGCAAGCCGCCAATTAAGCGGCAAGGTACTACGCTACCTTAAGAGGGTTATAGTTACCCCCGCCGTTGACAGGTCCTTCAGCTCCTTGAACGGAGGTTTCAGATACCCGCACTGGGCAGGATTCAGGGATCGTACTAGCCCTTACGGGTTTGCGATCCCCTATGTTGTTATTAGACAGTTAGAGTTCCCTCGTCACTGCGACCTGCTTTCTGCAAAGCAGGCACTCCTTCTCCCGAAGTTACGGAGCTAATTTGCCGAATTACCTTAGCCAGATTAACGCCGACACGCCTTGGTCTTCTCAACCAGGGGCACCTGTGTCGGTTCTTGGTACGGACTTTCAGCTCCCTTTTCACGGGCCCCTGGGATTAGCCGAATTGCTTCATCATGCATTCATCCACTTCTCGCCATTACGGCTCTCCATGGATTTCGACACTTGAACAGTGCGACGGCACTGCTCGACCTACCCTGAGGCGTCGGTTTTATTGCTGAAAGGTACAGGAATATTAACCTGTTTCCCATTTGACATTCTCCAATTAGGAAATATCTTAGGACCGACTAACCCTCGGCTGACGAACATTGCCGAGGAAACCTAGCCCCTACGGCGGTCGGGATTCTCACCCGACTATGCTGCTACTATTGCCAGGATTTTCGTTCCCATGTGGTCCACACCTCCTCACGAAGGTGCTTCTGCCCTCACAGGACGCCTTCCTACGAGATTATCTTGCGATACTCCGAGGTATCGGTGGTCGGCTTGAGCCCCGTCCATTTTTGGGGCCCCAAACCTCGACTGGTAAGCTGTTACGCACTTTTTAAAGGATAGCTGCCTCTAAGCTCACCTCCCAGTTGTCTAGGGCGTAGGACGCCCTTTAGTGTTAACACTTAGCCGACACTTGGGGACCTTAACCACGGTCCGGGTTGTCTCCCTTACGGACTAGAAGCTTACCCCCCAGCCCCGACTCCGATCTTCTACGACGACAGAGGTTTTGGAGTTTGACAGAAGGACGGATAGTTTCCCACCCGTCTCCCTCAATCAGTGCTCTACCCCGCTGACTATCTCTGATCAGGTCATGCTGCGGTATGTTTCGGAAGGAACCAGCTATCACCGAGCTTGATTGGACTTTCACCCCTAAACGCAGGTCACGCGAGTGATTTGCAAATCAACACCGCTAGCGGACCTCCACGTAGTTTTCACCACGTTTCATCCTGCCCACGCCTAAATCGCTCGGTTTCGGGTCGTATCCAAGTGACTTCACGCACTTGTACACGCCGCACCTCAGGCATACGCCCTATACCCACGAGGGGTAAAGGGCGAAATTCCTTGCGCGCTTGTCGCTTTCGCTTTGACTGCGCTGTTACCAGCTTAGTCTCGCCACTCAGATACATTCCCTGGCCCGTTATTCAAAACGTATGATACGACATCGGCGACGATGCTCATACTACTGCCTCGCGACAGATTCTTTCGCATCGAAGTTCCTTTCACGCCGTATCGCTCCATCACCATCCGATTTCAGGCTCTTTGCACCCCCCTTCTTGGGGTACTTTTCAGCTTTCCCTCACAGTACTATTGCGCTATCGGTCTCAAGACGTGTTTAGTTTTGGAAGTTGGTGCCTCCCAAATTCCCGCTGCATATCCAAGCAACGGTACTCAAGATCGAGCCGCAATCCACCAGTTTACATCTACGTGACTGTCACACTCTTTGGTGCCCCATTCCAGAGGACTTCAACTTTACTGGTTTGGACCGTATTCGACTCGACTTATAACACCACATCTCCCTTTTATTTCGAAAAGGGATTCAGTTTGAACTTTGCCGTGTTCGATCGCCTTTACTAGCGGCATCTCTTCGATTTCTTTTCCTGCCCCTACTAAGATGTTTCAATCCGGGGCGTTCCCGATCCTTACGGATCGTCTCCCGAAGGAGACAGGAATTCCCATTAGGGCATCCTCGGTTCTAAGGCTCCATGCACCTACCCGAGGCTTATCGCAGCTTGGCACGCCCTTTATCAGCGCTTGAGCCGAGCCATTCGCCGGATGGCATATTTGCCAGAATCCGCTTCACTGAACTCAGTGAGCGTCTAGGTCACAAACTTATGTATGGTCTCATCTAGCTGATTAACGTTAACGTAAACGCTATCCACCCTTCCCGGACGAGATCTCTCTCATCAGGTGCACCCATCAAAAGAGGTTTTAAAACCCCCGGAAATCAAAGATTTCCTGTGACCAGAAACCTAAAGTTTCCTGTCATTTTTAAGCCCCCCTTATAAGAGGAATACCAAGGTAGAAACATGGTTTCCCCTTGGAAATGGACTCGCTGGGATTTGAACCCAGGGCCTCTGCCTATTTCACCTTGGGTTTCAAAGGGATAAAGCCCTTAGGATGCAAAGGCAGCGCTCTTCCAACTGAGCTACGAGCCCAACACAAAGACACAGCTCGTTACACCCAATAGAGCATATGCATTCCAACTATAAGGAGCATTCCAAGTATAAGGAAAACTCCAGGGAGTTCCCAACGAATCTTATAGGACTTTACATACCCTAACAGTTTTTCGGCTCTGATCGGTTGTATTTCGTTAGGAGGTGATCCAGCCACAGATTCCCCTACGGCTACCTTGTTACGACTTAACCCCCCTTGCGAAACCTAAGTTCGAATGCCCCAAGAAGAGGCAGCCTCACTCAGACCTCACTCGGGTGGTTTGACGGGCGGTGTGTGCAAGGAGCAGGGACATATTCACCGCGCCATTTTGAGACGCGATTACTACGGATTCCATCTTCATGGGGGCGAGTTTCAGCCCCCAATCCGAACTACGATCGGGTTTAGGAGATTGCCTTCACCTCTCGGTGTCGATGCCCATTGTCCCGACCATTGTAGCACGCGTGTAGCCCGGGAGATTCGGGGCATGCTGACCTACCGTTGCCCGTTCCTTCCTCCTCTTTAGCAGAGGCGGTCCCCATAGTGTACCCATCTCCCCAAAGGGATTGCTGGCAACTGTGGGCGCGGGTCTCGCTCGTTGCCTGACTTAACAGGATGCTTCACAGTACGAACTGACGACGGCCATGCACCTCCTCTCAGCTAGTCTAGCAAGGTCTTCAGCCTGGCCTTCATTCTGCTGTCGCCCCCGGTGAGCTTCCCGGCGTTGAGTCCAATTGAACCGCAGGCTCCACCCGTTGTGGTGCTCCCCCGCCAATTCCTTTAAGTTTCAGCCTTGCGGCCGTACTTCCCAGGTGGCAAGCTTCATGGCTACCCTACGGCACCACAGTAGCTCGCAGCTACTGTGACACCTAGCTTGCATCGTTTACGGCTAGGACTACCCGGGTATCTAATCCGGTTCGTGCCCCTAGCTTTCGTTCATCACCGTCAGACCCGTTCTAGCTAGACGCCTTCGCCACTGGTGGTCTCACAGGGATCACAGGATTTCACCCCTACCCCTGAGGTACCTCTAGCCCCTCCCGGTCTCAAGCCTAGCAGTATCCCTCGGCAGCCTGACGGTTAAGCCGCCAGATTTCCCAAAGAACTCACTAAGCCGGCTACGAACCCTTTAGACCCAATAATAGTGATCACCACTCGAGCCGCCGGTGTTACCGCGGCGGCTGGCACCGGTCTTACCCGGCTCTTGCTAATAACTGTTTTTTAGACAGTTGGACAGTTGATGCTAGGCACCAACACTCGGGGTCCCCTTATCGCACTTTCGTGCATTGTAAAGTTTTCGCGCCTGCTGCGCCCCGTAGGGCCTGGATTCGTGTCTCAGAATCCATCTCCGGGCTCTTGCTCTCACAACCCGTACCCGTCGCCGGCTAGTAGGTACGTTACACCCACTACAACCTGATAGGCCGCAGACCCATCCTTAGGCGCCTGAGCTTTGGACCATAGGGCATTCCAGCGCCTATGATCTATCTGATATTATCCCCAGTTTCCCGGGGTTATCCCAGACCTAAGGGCAGGTTATCCACGTGTTACTGAGCAGTTTGCCGTGCTCACGAAGAACACACAACTCGCATGGCTTAATCGGACCCCGATAGCAGTGACCTCTGGCAGGATCAACCAGAATTGGAATTTTTGAGGTTTTTTTAAAAAAAAATACACCGATCGGAGTGACCGAACTGTTAAGGCGAACGTCAGACGTGAAATTACTCACGTCTCCACCTAGACTGTACTATAATCAGTACGGTTGTATAGTATGACTTCTACAATATATAATAGTTATGCTTGAGATATCGAATATCCACAAGCATGGGAGAAGTCCTTTATTGAGCCTCCTTATGTAAGTCTGTCAGTACTTAAGAGTTTTGGTTTCTAAATGGTACTTCCGAAAGTTGATGGCACCGTCAAATAAATTTTGGGGGTTTGAATTTACATTTAGAGAGTCAAATTATGGCAATCAAGTCGATGATTACAGTAGTTAGACAAATTTAGATCTATTCTAATGGACAGAACAGGCAATAGAGTAACACTTGAATTCTCTATTCTGTGGATTCTCCATATGCAACATTAACACAAAATCGGCTTCTTAGACCAGTGTTTGAAAGCTAGAGATTCCGCAGCCTGTTTATCAGGAACTGCCTTTTTGTACCTTGATCATTAGTGCCAGTTCGCCCGTTGGAAACAGCTAAAGTCTGCGGAGGGACATGAGAGGTAAAAGACATGTAACAAAGCTGATAGATTCACGCCATAATGCGGTCAATGAGATTACAGAGTATATCAGCGTTTATTGATCTAGAAATTTTCCTGCATTATTTCTTACTTTGTTCTATCTGACATTTTCTCATATAGCGTGCGAAGGGCTTCAATAGAGATAGGCCATCGCTTCGTTCTATATTCCGCATTTTCATTTAATAGGTCTTCCGTTATCTTTCGTACTACCTTACTTACCTCAGGATTAGCTATTTTCTTCAAATAATCAGGGAACGACCCTGCTCTAGGCAGCTCTCCGGAAAACAATTCGTAAAGAATAACTCCAAAAGAGTAATAATCTGTTGCTTTCGTAACCTCCTTCGGGTTTTTCCTTTGCTCAGGAGACATGTAATCCTTACTGCCTATAATCGCTCCAGTCTCGGTTAGCGACATGTCTTCTTCTATTACGCTTCTAGCCAACCCAAGATCTGAGATAAGCGCGCGACCATCTTTGAACATGATATTATCAGGCTTTAAATCCCTGTGTATTAACTTCATTGAATGTATGTAGTCTATGCATTCTGCGATCCTAACCATTACGGCTAACTTTCCTTCGGTAGATAGGGTATCCTGGTCTATTCGGTCTCTTAGAGAGCCGCCAGTGCAAAAATCCATGACATAATATGGATATCCAAAGACAGTCCCCCTATCTCTGATTGCAACTAAAAAGTCGGGGCTTAGGCTCTGTAGCCTCTGAATCTCTCTCTCGAAACGCTCTCTCATTGACGGTGAACTCCTAAACCTGTAGTCTGGGGCAAGAACCTTTATGGCTACCAGCTCTTTTATACCTTCTATCAAAGCTTTATAGACAACACCGGCCCCGCCACTTCCTAACCCTTCCTTTATCTCGTACTTAAGACCAGTCGAACTTCTCAGCCATTGGTTAGAGGAAAGGGGGCAATCATCCAATTCTCGGTTTTTGAAAGGAATAATAGGAAATGTTTGTTCGGGTTTATAAAAATCCCAATTAGGGTGTTTAATAACAAATCCACTGGTTGTTTTTATGCCGGAGATTTCAATAATACCATTTGGAGGAAAACTTAGGTCTACCTCGATAGATCTTAGATTCCCCCAGCAAATATCAGCGCTGGGATGGTTCATCTTCTCATAGATTCTAAAAGCAGTTTTATAACACTCCTTTGCCTTGAAGAGGTCATTTATACCACGATAACATACTCCTAAATTCTGGTATATTTGAGCGACGGATAATCTGTCATCTCTTTTCTCAGCCAAATCAAGAGCTTCTTGGAATAGAGCAATGGACTTCTTATATCTTCCAAGTGATAACCAACCATTAGCAATATTAAAAAGAATCATATTATATTGAGATTCAAAATCAGGCTTTTCTAAACAATCTTTCAGGCTTACACATTCAAGAGCATCGTAACCAATTTGAACTGCCTGAATTGGATCTCCAAATTCATCGTGGTTCCAATGCATGAGTTCAGGTGTTGATACTAAAATTGCTTCATGCCATCGGATCTTGATGCCGACATGTCTTAATATTTCTAAAAATAATATTAAGGCATCTCCATCCAACACTGGATCTGATATCATTTTCTGAAATTCACTTATGGTAATGTTTTTTTCTATTCTAAGTATATATTCAGATTCGATTCTTTTAAAAAAAGCTGATGGTGACTTGGAGAAGCTTTCAATTTCAAACCTAGCAAAGTCTGCCATCTTTTCCACTGTCAGAACTTCCATGAAGAGCCTCCTTTTTTTACAATGATGGTTGTGATTACGATCAAAATAAAAGTGTCGCATGTCGGTTGTAGAATTTAAGGTTGATGAAAAGGCGAAAATTAAAATCCAGCAACTAAAAGTACGAATCCAATAGTTAGAAGTGTCAAACCCACTCCAGTGAATTTCTCAAAAGGTCTGAAAAAAGCTTTTTCTTTAATTTTAAATTTTACTTCTCTAGGTTCCTGGTCAGTACTAATAAAATGAATATCATATGTCCCAAGTGTAAGTGTACTAGAAACTATACCGCTTTTACCTGTCACTTTACAGTAGGTCAAAACACTATGATGCCCCACATCCATGGGCACGAAATCGAAAATCTCTGCAACGACGTCTCTTCCATTTATCTCTTCAAAAAATACTTCCACCCTGACAAGGGGAAAATGAAGGCAGAAAATTATTCCAGCATATAGGTAGCCCTCTACATTCTTATCTTGAGTTTTGGCTACTCCATCTATATCTCCAATGTTCCACTCTTTTTGATAAGTATAGCAGACTATTGTAAATATGGCACTGGCTATGATGACAATTAAGCCAACTATTGAGATCTGGCTTGATGTTAAGAAAATGTCACTTATGATCATCATGCCGCCCCACTTTATACGTGTTCAACACTTACCACCTCTTGTTTACCCAGTACCACATCGTCTGCGCGAAGATGTTCTTGTTCGCCTTCTCCGAGATATAATTGGCAATCTTTTGATATCCCCATCTCTTCTGGCGGAGCTTTCGATCATCATTTCACTCGTAACCAGATAATGCTTGTTTGTATTTTTGGTTTCGGTGTTTTTTCTAATTATTTTCTTTTCGTTTTTTTAGTTGAGTTGCCTCTGCACAGTTTTCACAGCAAAAAATCGTTTCCTCTTCATTTATTTCCATTTTGACATAATCGCCCATCTATCTGTCACAAGACATACAATCCATGAACTACTTTCATTTAATTTAACTGAAACTTTTTTTATAAGGATGTATATCCACCAAACCTTCTTTTGTGAACTCCCACATCCAGAATAGGACGTCGACCACTAAATTGAACGATCATATCAAGTCCTGTACTAGATAGGCCGGGGCCGAGATTTGAACCCGGGTCCTGGGATCTCTGCAAAAGCGCTTTGCGCTGCGCTTTGCGCTAAGCGAAAAGGTTTGCCACAGTCCCAAAGGATAGCCAACTACCCCACCCCGGCACTTGAAATTCTAATGCTCTATCGACTATTAACTTTTTCATTTCCTGTATATATCACTATATTGGCTAACTCTTCCGCTTCACATTCATTTATACCTTTTGATGTCTCCATACCATGAGAATTTTTAATTATGAGGAATCCCTAGAGAAGAAACCATCTGTTATGAGTCACCAAGCTAAAGAGGATTCTATTTTACTCGTCCAATACACGCCGGGGTTGGGATTTGAACCCAAGTGCTCCCAAAGGAGCAACAGGTGTCCATGTGAAACGATGCCATGCTAGAGTCGTCAAACACTCGAGCCTGCCGCATTTGTCCGCTCTGCCACCCCGGCTTCAAGCATAAGAGCGCTCAAAAACTTAAATAGTTATCTTCTTTACTTATTAGGGGGCGATGATGATAAAAATAAAAGTAACCATCGTTGCTGGAGAGGAGATATATACAGAAGTCCCAGAGGGTGGGGACTATGAAAGCCTGCTTATCGATCTGGGGATTAACCCAGAGACTGCTATCGTGTATAGAGATCAACAGGTAATGCCACTAGATGAGTGCGTCGAACCGGGCGATATAAAAATCCTGAAGGTCGTGCCCTGGGGCTAGATGATGAAGATTGCAGCAATCGGGGATGTAAACGTAGATTTGATCGCTTCTGTAAAATGCCTCCCCAAGAAAGGAAAACAAGTTATCACGAATGATTTTGAAATTCACTGTGGAGGATGTGCAGCGAACTTCGCCTTTGCATGCACCAAACTAGGGGCTGAGGTCAAACTCTTCGGGAAGTTGGGTGACGATTTGTTTGGAAGGCATATACGTGCAACATTAGAGGAAAACAGAGTTGATGTCTCCAACGTATCGCTGTCAGATTCAAACGAAAAAACTGGTTCTACGGTGGCAATAGTTCAAGGTTCAGAGCGCAGCTTCATAACACACAGGGGCACAAACGCCACCTTTTCGGTGAGCGATGTGGATTGCAAGAAGCTTAAAGTCGATTTAGTGCATTTACCCTCATTTTTCTTACTTGAAGCACTTCAACACGATTACGGAAAGATCATCAGCTCGGTAGATGGTTTGAAATCGATTGATCCCGGTTGGGATCCATTTGGATGGGGTCCGGAAAAACTAAGGCAACTCAAAGATATACTGCCAAACATGGATATCTTTTTTTCAAACCTCGATGAAGCCAGAAGAATAACAGGTAAGAGGGAGCCACATCAAATTATAGAAAAGCTCCTCAAACTGGGCATAAAGGTCATAGCCTTGAAAATGGGAGAGATGGGGAGCATGGTCTCAGATGGAAAAAAGGCAAAGAGGTTAGCAGCATTTGACGTTAATACCGTTGATACTACAGGAGCGGGAGATGCTTTTGATGCCGGATTTGTGATTGCATATCTAAGTGGGAAGGAGCTCATCGAGTGCGCAATATTTGCGAATGCCACAGCTGCCCTAAGCATCGAAGGCATTGGTTGGTCCACTTACAGCACGCTGGAAAACGTCAACGATTTTTTGAGATCGCATAAGGTGAAAGGGTTATAAGTTATATGGGAAATTATAACTGAGGTATTTGAATGAAGGCATGCATCATGTGCGGAGGTATGGGAACCAGGATGAGACCCCTCACATTCGAAAGACCAAAGCCGTGCATCCCGATTTTGAATAAACCATCGATAGGATATTTGATAGAGCATTTATCCACTAATGGCTTCGATGATATAGTTTTGACCTTAGGGTATCTCGGAAATAAAATTGAAGAATACATCAAAGATGGATCGACTTTCGGCGTTAGAGTAAATTACGTATACGAAAAGGAGAGACTTGGAACAGCAGGCAGCGTTAAGAATGCTGAAACTTATTTGAAGGATGCACCATTCTTGGTTGTAGGCGGGGATCATATTCTCGATTTCAGTCTTAGAGAGATGTATCGATTCCATGAAGAGCATGATGGAATGGTTACAATAGGCCTTCTCCCAGTAGAGGACCCGCAAAAGTACGGCATTGCGGATATGAGCGTGGACAACAAGATTAAAAGATTTATCGAAAAACCAGCACCAGAGCAAACTTTTAGCAACATAGCGAATACTGGAATCTATGTGTGCAATCCAGAATTACTGGAATGGATTCCTAGGAGACGATACGATTTTGCAAATGATCTTTTTCCAAGTTTACTACAGGAAAACGAACCCATATATGGTTGGTTGGTAAAAGGATACTGGACAGACATTGGAGATCCAATCGAGTACAGGGTTGCAACAAGATGGAAACTGGATAATTTGTCGACGGAAATTGATGGGCACCTATACAGCAAAAATGCAAGGCTAAAAGGTCCGATGGTATTTGAAAATAGAATCACACTTGGATATAACTCCTCTATAGCAGACCATGTGGTAATAGGAGAGAACACAAAGATCGGGGATAATGTCTCAGTTGGTTCGTATACCTCCATCGGAAGGAACTGCTTAATTGGAGATAGTTCAAAGATCGCATCCTCATACATATATGATGGAGTTCAAATTGGAAAAAGGTCATTCGCCTCTGGCGCGATAATAGACAAAAATACCGTCATAGGCGAGGATTGTATATTGGAAAGCGGTGTCATCATAGGTCCCAGAGTCATAATTCCAGACAGAGTTACCATTCATTCAGATGTTCGGATATGGCCAGAGGTCGTCATAAGACCAGGGGGAGATGTCAAAGAGGATGTGATAAATGAAGGAACATCTTTTGAAGGATCATAGATTTAGTCTAGATTCTAGTCTAGATATATGATATCTTCTATCTCGTTTTTATCTAATGCGGCTTTTGTGATTACGCTCTTTCTTACCAAAACCTCTGCATTCGCCCTTAATGCCAGTGCAATGCAATCGCTTGGCCTAGCATCCAACTCTCTTTGTAGACCATCCTTCTGGATTATCAGCCGAGCATAATAGACGCCGTCATCTAGGTTATCAATTAATACCCATTTGATTTGAACATCCAAACACTCCAAAAGCGAAATGACTAGATCGTGAGTCATAGGCCTGGGCGTGATTTCATGGTTCAAAATGGATCCTATAGAGATTGCCTCAGCTATTCCAACATATATTGGAAGCGCCCTGTCTCCATCACATAACAGAACCAATGGCGTGGGTCCCGCTGGAGTGTTCACCATATAAACGCCTTTGACGTTAACAGTAACTAGGTCATCCATACGTTGCTTAAGAGTCCATCCCAAGTATATATATTAATATGCCCCATTAATCTGTTCCACAAAATTTTAAGGCATGCTGTTCTCATTATTTATTTTATCGGTGAGAACGATGCGAAGGATACTAATGATCATATCTCCAAAAAATTTTAGGGATGAAGAGTTATTGGAGCCGAAAGATATCCTCAAAAAGGTTGGATTTGAAGTAGTAGTCACGAGCGTTACTAGCGAAACATGCATTGGCATGTTCGGCGCCATGGTCAAACCAGATCTTATCATCGACGAGCTTAATGCAGAGGAGTTTGATGCAGTGGTTGTAGTGGGTGGTGCAGGCACTCCTGTGCTGAGCCAATATGATAAGGTCCTCCAGATCCTCAGAGAGGCAAATGAGCAAAAAAAGATATTGGCGGCAATTTGCCTCGGACCGATCGTATTAGCAAAAGCAGGGGTGTTGGAGGGGAAAAGGGTCACCGTATTTCCCTCTGGAATCTCTCAAATCGAGAGCGGTGGAGCCCAATACGTTTCCGAGTCAGTGGTCACTGATGGTAACCTGATCACAGCTGATGGCCCACAGAGCGCCAAGATGTTCGGAGACGCAATAGTTAGCGCATTAGCTTAGGTTTTCTCCTTTCATAAACAAATTGCAGGTCTTTTGGTAAGCTTAAACTAAAGACCACACCGAATACGAGATTCATGCGATATGTGGTGATATATGATATACTGGATACGAATAATGGCCATCCAAACCATTACATTATGAACATCCCAAGAATTGATGAAGGAGTTATAACTGTCAAGATGGCTTGTTTCGCAAAAGATGGTAAAAACATATAACCCTAACTAACTATATCCGATGAGAATTCAAGATTGGATGCTTATGTTTAGAGTTGAGATGTCAAAGGCTTGATGCCCTCATATCGACGTGTCTTTCTTATAAATACAACGCATCACTTAGAATTTACATTAAGCATGAGAGAGTTAACCGTTCACAATGAATGTCGTAAGCAAGGGAGTTGGGCACATAGTAATGTCAATCGCTATTGAAAACCATCTTTTCAGACTGCCCATTTTCAAACCGTATATCTGACCGTTTCTTTCCATTCGATCTGTCTGCGAAGCAATTTCTTGGATAAAGCCACCAGAGCACATAGCCATATCATCCATGCATCTACGACAAGCCCCATTAATTTGAGGGTGAAATCCCCTATGCCATTAGAAGAACGCCACAATCGCATGCTATAAGACGGCACGAGTGGACTGGCTATGAACGTGAAAAATGAGATAGTCATCGCAGAAAACCATGTGATTTTCCTGCTCCATGGAATTTTTGCTCTGTAGAATCCACTAAAATATTTCAGCCCTTCACAGGCTCCAGATATCCACCTGACCCTCTGGTTAAAGAGGTTCATTAAAGTCATGGGAGCTTGCTCGCCTACACGCGTATTAGCAAGAACTGCTATATTGCCCTCCAGATAGATTTGCTGCATAAGATCAGCATCCTCGCAGATCGCAGTTTCATCCAATCTTATCCTATCGAAGATTCTTGCATCGAGAACGCCGATCAATCCATTAAACTGCATAAATCCATCCATTCGATCAAGAAGTCGATATAGGTCTGCTATTAGAATATATTCGGCTGATACGACCCTTGATATTATGCTGGCATCTGGATTAGTAACATATCTAGGAGCGCTAGCAATGACAGCACATTCTTTTTCTAGTGCCCTGACGCACTCAACCAGAAAATTTTTGTCTGGACGACTATCGACATCGAAAAATGCAATGTAATCCGCCGTGATGATGTCCAAGACATCGTTGATCGCACCCGCCTTTCTCCCCCTAGGCTTTCTGGCGATCACATCGACAGACTGATCTTGTAAGTATCTAACGCGGTGGTCATCACCAAGGGAGTCGATGACATAGGTTATGCATACCTCTATAGAGTCTCGATCCAACCTTGACAAAGACTCTAAGGACTTTTTTATAACATAAAGTGGCTCATGCAACGAAACTGGAACGATGATATTCAGTTGCATATCAGAGCCCAAACTGGGAAATTATCAGGGTTGCAATGTCTTCTCCTAGGATCGCCTTAGCCAGTATGTTCAGCACGATGCCGATGATCGCTCCACTGATCAAACTATTTATCACTCGAATTTTAATGATTAAAAATGCCGCTATTGCGATCAATAGCACCAATCCTGCCCCAGAACTGAGCATCGATATAAGCTCCACAGAACCAGCCAGTAAGTCTAGGAGAAACGTAACTGCCCCAACACCCAGAAATATTCCTATGGCAACCCCCACAAGGGTCAACGTAGTATCTCTCATATATGAGGAGTAGTGAATAACAACATATAAAATTATGGTGAAAAATGGATTCAAACAAAATCAGACCTAATTTTCGAGGCACTATTTACGATACCACTGCTACCCATGATGAGTATGTACCTGAGACATTTACCGGCAAAGAAGGATGGTTACCGCGTGGGTTATCGAATTAGAGACATAGGTGGCTTATGGCGCCTTTACGGATAATTTCAATATAGATGAAATAATCACAGGTATATGCTAGTAATTATCCGACGGTTATTTATATCCATTTGCGAAATAGTAGGATAAATATAAAAAGCAATGTCGGCTACTAGAATAAAACTGAGACTATATGGGTAATATTTATGGGACGAAATGCAACTATTACAATGGAAAATCTTTCAGGCTATGATTGGGATGACTTAAAGACAAACATAGAACATGGTAAGTTCAACCAAAACCCTCCCTCTGAAATACCAAAAGATAAAATGGGAGTTTTTGAGGTTGGAAATCGTACGGGAGCCAAAATAGGCCCAAAAGGTTCTATCTCTTATTCAATGGGTAATAATCTTAGAATTGTTATTACATGGGATCATCCCTTCTCAGCATCAACTAGTACCTATACCTGTTATTCCGAGCCGGAAGGTAAAATTAAATCAACTTTGTCTCCGAACCACCCAACAGGTCATAATCAAAGTATAACATTTACTGTTGAATCAATTTAGGAGCTATAGATCATGGGAAGAAATGCTACGATAAACATCGCTAACGAAACAGGATACGCTCTGAGTTATGTATCCCATAATATAGAGCACGGTAAATTTAACGAAGACCCACCATCTAATATTGGTGTGGGAGAAACAAAAACTTTTAAAGTTGGAAATAAGACGGGAGCCAAAATAGGCCCCAAAGGATCTGTTACCTATAGATTGAATTTAACATCTGAGATTTCTGTTGATTTGGTTTTTTATTGGGATCATCCATTTGGTCACACATCGAGTTCGTATGAGATGGGGTCAATTCCCGATTGGTTTTCGAGTTATTATCTAGATCCTTCGAATCCAACAGGTCATGATCAAACTGTTACGTTTCATACACGATTAAACGATTATGGATTTGACCCTAAAAACTGGATGTCCAACTTACAAGGAAGTACAAATTTAAGGAAAATCGTCATCCCGGGATCTCATGATAGCGGAACGTATGAAATTACTCCATCTTCCTATCTATGCTTAGATGCAGATAATCAGATATTAGTTTTTGCCAGTAATGTGGGGATTGCAAGCCAATGGGCAAAGGCTCAAAGCAACTCAATTTTGTCTCAGCTTAACTCCGGTAGAAGGTATTTTGATATTAGAATAAGTGATGGTTACTACTCTGGATTAGTGATTAAAGATCTGAGTATTAACAATGTAGTTGGAAGTCCGATTGTTTGCCATTCGGTCGGCGTCACTCCTCCGTCCTCAATTTTAGACGATATTAAACAATTTATTAGCAGCAACCCCAAAGAAATAATCATTCTGAATTTTCAGCATTTTTATCATAAGCAAGAAGATGCCACTGATTTTTACAATGACTTGATCACGCAGATAAAGTCCAAACTTGGTTCAAAAATTATTGAAAGATCTACTTTTGGAGAAAAAATTGAAAATCTTACACTTCAACGGCTCTGGGATAATGGTAGCCAGGTACTTATCCTCTTTGATAAAGACCATAAAGTTGAAAAAACATTATCTCCAGAAGACGGAACAATTTTTAAAGATGCCTATGAAACAATTTACAATAATGAAACAGCCATTTGGTCAGCAAACGATTTTATGTCAAATATATGGCCCAAGGCATCAAGTACTGACGCGTTAAAAACTAAGCTGAAAGATATTGTTTCTAATGAAATGCCTGGCACAGATAAATTGTTTGTTTTACAAGGAGTAGTAACTCCTAATAACAATATGTACTTGAATGCCATAAGCGGAGGACTTCCTAAGAGTCTGGAAGAATTGGGAAATCAAGTCACGCCAAACGTTGAATCATGGGTAGTTAATGACTGGGTAGATAAAGACCTAAATATAATTATGTGTGATTGGGTTTCTAATTCAATTATTACTCAATTATGTTATTTGATTAACAAAAAAAGAAAACTTAGTCCTGTAGCTAATGATTAACAAAATGCATTAAAACGACCTTTATGCAAACAGTTCTTGCTTTATCTATTTATAATTTTGAATGACCGAATCGGGCCGAAAGAGGTTTTTTAAAGAAATCATTGGTGCCATTGACTCATTAAAACACAAGTATGATAAAGACAGTGGGGCCTACACGAAAGGGAGTAAATTTAAGTTGACGGATATTAAGCGCGCGCATGGCTCAGGTGAAGCTGCTGATTTGATCGCCCATCAACAAGGGGTTTTTCAGTGTGATGGTAGTCAAAATTATGTCATAACAGGCAGTGTCAAGAATAACCCAAGTTATTTTTATTTAATTAAGAATGGGAAAGGATGTAAATGTAATGCCGGTAAAGATTATTGGCCTATTGAAACGACAATGACGCACCCTGGTGGAATTCAGGTTGCTGAAAATATTCTCGCTATCGGCAATGAGCAATATATATACGGTCAAGCAACAACTCATGGCGATCGATCAAATATACGATTCTTTGATATTGGCAATGAATCTTCGGTATTTGAGTTGAACCATCTGCTCATTGAACGACAGGGAGATGGAAATATCGCATCTGCTGTTGCTCTTACAAAAAACGGCGAGCAGTGGGTGTTGGCTGTTCGAGCCAAGGAAGGGCTAGATTTTTACTGTTTAGATGGTGATATTCAAAATAAAAAAAATAAATTTTCAGATGTCGGCCATCTTGATAAAAAGAAATATGGTCTAAAAGACTTCCAAACCATTCAATTATTCCCGGCTGCGAAACCCAGCTCTGCGGAACCCAACTTTTACTTATTTGGAATGCCTGAGGGAAGCTCAACAACTGATAAATGTTGGATTTACAAAGTAAACTTTGTTTTTAACAAAGATGGAAAAATAACACACGTTAGTAATGCCATTGAGTACACAACCATTCATTTTGTTCGAGATGGCACAGGCCCACGTTTTAAGTGGGGTGCAGGAGTCAGGTATACAGGTGATAAATTTGAGGTGACTTCAATTGCAGGCCATGTTGTTGACGATAAGATTGAATGCAATAGATGGGTTTAATCTTGCCGATAACAGCCTTTTAATTTTCATGAAGATTATAAGTTGACCGCTATTCCGTTGAGTTTCAAATTTGCTGCAAAGCGCGGCTTTATGAATTTCTATTTTTTTATTGATTTTCAGGATTGCTAATGAACAATTAATTTTGATTAAAAGCAATTGCTTAACAGTTTATCAATTTTTTTTAAAAAAAAACTGTGGGATGCAAGTAATTTCATGTATTTACTATGTCATGGATTTATGTATTTATTATATATTTTTAATTTTACAGAAAATCAGTAATTCTTTCCTTATCAGCCCTAAATAACTTGATCGCAAGTCTATCGACCATCCGAATGCCTTCATTCTCAATTGTGGTTAAATATATATCCAAGATGCAACGAAGGTTAGCAAAAAATAGGAGGTTTTCAAGTAATGTATTGTGAGTGTTGCATGAAGTGGATTGATATATTTGAATACTACGGCAACGAAGGGCTATGTGACGACTGTAAAATCAATGTCAGTGAATCGACTAACTTAACTTAATAGACATATGACCTCGAATTTTGAAAGACCTAATCTAAACTAAAAGAAAACCTTGGGAAAATATATTCAAAAATTTTTTTGTTTGTCGCTATATCCGAATTACGATAAGAAACCAGCTGTCCAAAGATACCATAAACTTCTCAATTTCAGAAACTATCGAGATCAAGACGTTAGGGTCAAAATGCACGTTAGATGCAAAGTCCACCAATTTGTGTCATATCTCCTGGTAATAATACTCGCCCTTTGCTTTTTGCTCCCTGTCCAGCTTTGATCCAATTTTATTTACCCTCGGTCTCTTGCTCTCTTCATCTCGCCTAAAGGTGATATCCACCTTCTTTAGGAAGCAGTTCATACCCTCACGCATTTCAAAGGGACCAAGGGCATGTCCATGTACTCCGGGCTCACCTTCAAAAACCATCAATCCATCGCTGAGCAGATCGATCATATAAATATCGTGATCCACGACCAGAACACCTACATCATTGTTTTCCGCAAATCGACGTATCATGCTGGTCGCCAAAGCCCTTTGTTCTATATCCAAGTGCGCACTTGGCTCATCCAGAATATAAAGGTCTGCACTCCTGCTCAGACAAGCCGCTATTGCCACCCTCTGCAGCTCTCCACCGCTTAGATCTGCTAAGTTCTGGTCTAATAAACGCTCAAGTTGAAGCGGTCTGCTGATTTCGGTTTTGTAGTAACTGGAGTCAAATCGATCCGTTATAGAGCGAAGGAATTGATCGACCCTTATCTTTTGATCTCCCTTGAGGTATTGTGGCTTATAGGATATCTTCAGGTCCAGATCTATGTTGCCAACATCTGGCTTGATCAATCCCGCAAGTATTTTAGAGAATGTGGTCTTACCAGTGGCATTTGGGCCCACAATGCCCATGACCTCACCCCTTCGAATGTCCCCTCCCTCTACGTCTAATGTGAAATTGGGGTATTGCTTCCTGAACCCATCAAATTTTGCAAGGATAAAAGCCTCCTTTTGTACCCTTGGTGCATGGACTTCGAATTTAACCTCCTCAGCACGAATCCTGACATTTTCCTCCGGTAAAAATCCTCGCAGGTACTCATTGATGCCCACCCTGACTCCTTTCGGATGTGTGATGACACCGTATGCTCCTGGGGTTCCATATACGATGTGCACTGCATCAGCCAGCAGATCCAAAATAGCCAAATCATGTTCAACAATTACTACTGTGCACTCCTTGGAAAACTCTCGAATTAGATTGGCGGCTTTGATACGCTGGTGTATGTCCAAGTAAGGCGTAATCTCATCAAAGAAGTAGAAATCAGCGTCCTTGCTTATGCACCTCGCTATGGCAATCCTCTGCAGTTCTCCTCCGCTGACATCACCAATTCTCCTGTCTAGTATATGATCGATGTCCAGCCGAGCCGTCAGAGCATCTATCCCTCGACCGTCTGGTAGCAACTCACGGACATAATCGTCCTTGTTTGCAATAAGATCGATGCGCTGTGGTTTTTGTGAAACTAGAACCTCGTTTCTGGAAATCCTTCGCATATATTCTTGTAACACCGATCCTTTGTAGTGAGAGATGATATCATCCCATGGAACGTCCTCACCCCCTAAATTTGGTTTTAGATCCCCAGCTAGTATCCGTATAGCAGTTGTTTTTCCGATACCATTTTGACCTAATATGCCAATGACACTACCCTCTTGGGGTATGGGCAGTCCGTATAGAGCGAAACCATTTGCCCCGTATCTATGCGTTTCCCTCTCCCTAAGTTCCTCTTGCAATCGGATGATTGAGATTGAGCCAAATGGACACTTCTTGACACATATGCCACATCCCACGCATAGTTCTTCAGAGATCACGGGTTTTCCATCGTCACCCATGGTCACCGTCTCATCTCCCGTCCGCACCCTAGGGCAAAATCTCAGACATTCATGGGTGCATTTTCGAGGTTGACATCGATCTTTATCTATAATCGCAATTCTCATGAGTATCCCAAGAATCAGTTTAGCAGGAGGGTCCAGCTTACGAACCAAAATGACAAGGTCATAAATCCTATATAGAACCAATCGTTTGCCTTAAGCTCCCCCGTAACGTTAATCAATGGGTAGATGTATTTTTGGATTAATATCGCAAAAGCCAAGATGGTAATTCCAAATCCTGCTCTGACTTGTCCTTCTCCGGCCAAATAAAATGATATGATACCGGCAAAAATTCCGAAGATGCCTGATATGGCGGTTTTCTTAATGCCCTCGATACGCTCTTTCTTCCTCTCTGCTTCGGTCTTATCTGGTATTTTTGGAAAATCTGCTTTGGTCACGCTGGGCCTCCATCCTATGTTGCTAAGACTTATGTTAACTTTTACGTTACGCTTACGTATATATAATGTGCCCATAATTGGGGCGAAAATAGTATGTTCATAAATAAATGAGGTGCCATGAAAGACAAAATGACTAGCGTGGACGTAGCAGTCGCTGTGGCAGAGCTACAAATGTTGGTCGGCGCAAAATTGGACAAGGTCTATCAACACGAAGATGAGATTCGGCTAAAGATGTACGTCGCTAGGGAGCGCCAGGACTTATTGATAAAAGCTGGCATGTTGATATTCCTGACCAAATATCCTCGCCCTAGCATGAAGATCGCGCCAAGTTATTCGATGTTGCTTCGAAAGCACTTGAGCGGGGGGCGAATTACATCTATAGAGCAATATGATTTCGACCGAGTCATCGAAATACATGTCCAACGGGGTGACTCGAAGAGAATACTCATAGCAGAATTGCTTCCCAAAGGAAACATAATACTGCTGAGCGAAGATCGGAAAATCATACTGCCCCTGACGACGCGGAGTTTGCGCAGTAGGGAAATTCGGCGTGGTGAGCAATATGCTTTTCCGCCGTCCCAGAAGAGCCCGATAGAGATAACGGAAAGCGAGCTGAAAGCTTTGTTTGAAGGGTCCGATAAGGATCTGGTCAGGACCCTTTCATCTGAGCTGAATATGGGTGGTCTCTATGCAGAGGAGGTCTGTCTCCGTGCGGGAGTGGACAAAAATACGCCAGCCAGAGATCTGTCAGGAGATCAGTTGCAGATAATTCACAATGCACTGCGCGAATTATTCGAGCCGATTTCATCTGGTAAATTAAGACCCCACATAGTCTTCGCCAACGGAGAAGAAGTCGATGCGCTCCCATTTGAGTTGTATCAATATGCAGATCATGAGAAGGTATACTTTGACTCTTTTAATGAAGCACTGGATGAGTTTTTCTCTCGAAAGGCGATAAAAAGTGCAGGGTCGATCAAGGATGAAAAATTGGTCCTGTTAGAGCGAACGTCACATCAGCAAGAGCTTGCGATCGAAGAATTCAAGAATGAAGAGAAGGAGTGCATAAAGAAGGCCGAGACAATCTATGCCCGATATCAGGACATAGAGCGCATTTTTAAAGCCATTCAGGATGCTAGGAGAAAAGGCTCCTCTTGGAAAGAGATTAAGTCCACAATTGAGGGGGGAATCGATGAGGCAGTTGGCATGCTGACGATCGAGCTGGATGGGGCGCTTGTCGCACTTGACATTCAAATGAGCATCCCCCAAAACGCCCAAGGATATTATCAACGAGCTAAAAAAATCAGAAAAAAGCTTGAAGGTGCTGAAAGAGCGTTAGAGAAAACAAAAAAGGACATTGAGCAGGCAAGATCACGTGAAATTGAGCCGAAGAATGCACCTCAGCGAAGAATTCGCCAGAGAGAACACTGGTATGACCGATTCAGACATTTCACGTCTTCAGAAGGTTTTCTTGTCATCGGCGGACGAGATGCAAGCACGAACGAGGAGATCGTCAAAAAGCACATGGAAGCCGGTGATGTATTCTTCCATACGCAAGCGCATGGTGCACCCGTCGTCATCATAAAGGCGGATGGAAGGGGGGTTCATAGTTCGACACTTGAAGAGGCAGCTCAATTTGCCGTCTCTTATTCCAGCGTCTGGGTGGCTGGACACTATTTCGGGGATTGTTATTGGGTGCGTCCAGAACAGGTTTCAAAGACTCCTCCACCTGGGGAGTATCTGCCAAAAGGGAGTTTTATGATCAGGGGGAAAAGAAACTATATGAAAGCACCAGTCGGGATAGCGATCGGAGTCGAGATAAATGAGGAGACAAGGCTGATGGGAGGCCCCCCCAGTGCAATAAAGAAGAGTTCAAAGTACCTCGTAGAAATAGAGCCAGGCGATCTGGACCAAAATCAAGTTGCGAAGGAGATATCAAAGATATTTTTCCAAAAGGCAGATGAAAAAGATAAATTTTTAATTAAATCTATAGCAGCCCCCAATTGCATCTTGAAATTCCTCCCTCCAGGAAAGTCAAAGGTCAAGATTTCTTAGGCAGAGTAAGTTAAAAATATCACGTTAAAAATATCCAAGAAATAAAAAATGGCAAAACCCTGATTGATAATTTCCATTAAAGAGTATGGTCGGCACTTAGTGACATATTCATTTATTTATTATATGATTGTGCAAAAAGTCTGGGTATATCTCCATATCTCACTCAAGATTAATGTACTTTAGGAAAAATAGTGTCCATGCAAACTTAAAAATGGAGGGGTATGAAAAAGTTCTTTGAAGGAATCAGCATCAACATCATACTATTGGGCATAGTCAGCTTTCTAGTAGATGCAAGCAGTGAAATGATAATGCCCCTCCTGCCGATGTTCATAATTGCCCTTGGTGGTACCGGGCTGGTGATCGGTCTTATTGGTGGCTTGGGGGATAGCATATCGAGCGTACTAACGGTATTTGCTGGTTACTGGTCAGATAGATTTGGAAAAAGAAAGCCATTCGTCTTTTCCGGCTATGCGACGTCTGCCATATCCAAAATGCTTCTTGCGCTCTCCATCACCTGGCAACACGTCTTTTTATTTAGGTCTTTAGAGAGAGCTGGCAAGGGGCTGAGGACAGCACCAAGAGATGCAATAATTGCAGATTCAGCCATAAACATGAGGGGCAAGGCATTCGGCATTCACAGGGCAATGGACACAGGTGGTGCAATTATCGGCTCGATGCTTGCTTTTATTCTATTTTGGTCTTTCAATTTGAAATTTAGGACGATATTCCTAATAGCTGCTGCCATAGCATTCTTATCCCTCTTACCGCTCCCATTTGTGACGGAAAGAAAAAGTAAAGTTAGCATAGGATCTATGAAGTTCAGTTTAAAAGCATTGCCTGGATCGTTCCGCTTGTTTATAATTGTAGCCACAGTATTTGCACTCGGCAACTTCTCGTACATGTTTTTCATATTAAGGGCACAGCAATTTTTCCAGACAAGAATGGCTATAGCTCTGCCCATTCTGTTGTACGTATGGTTTAACATCGTCTACACGACATTTTCTATTCCAAGCGGTGCACTCTCCGATAAGGTCGGGAGAAAAAATGTTCTTACGCTAGGCTATTCATTATTTGGATTTACTTGCTTGGGGTTTGCTCTATTTTCCTCGTTGCCTTCCCTCATTGCCCTCTTTGGACTTTATGGCCTAGTATATGCGTTAGTTGACGGAAACCAGCGAGCCTTTACAGCAGATTTTGTCGAAGAAGAGTTAAGGGGAACCGCATTAGGGACTTTTCATGCATCCATCGGCATAGCTGCCCTACCTTCCTCTTTAATCGCCGGATTACTATGGGATTTTGTGGGATCAACAGCAACGTTTTACTATGGATGTGTTTTATCCCTTGTGAGCACTGGTCTGTTCGTTTTATTCTTCAAGGAAGTAAGATCCTAACCCTGCTTAGGGATATCTGAAAATTAAGATAAATGTGGTACTAGAAATCGATACCATTATCTGTTATCATGACCGAGCTACGGATAGATGAGGATTGTCAAACATCGCTTGAAGGGACAAGAGGGTGAAATCTCCATCATTCCAGAATCCTTGGATGATCTCTGGCATCTGAAATACGTCATAGAGCCTGGAGACATGATATTCGCATTAACTAAAAGGCGAGTTGAAGTCGTTAGGGATAAAATCCGACCAGAAAAAGTGGAGAAAAAATCCGTGCGGTTGGGGATATCTGTCATTGATATAGAATTTCATAAATTCTCTAACCGTCTGAGAGTAAGGGGCATCATTGAGTACGGTATAGACCTTGGCTCGTATCATACGATCAACGTAGAGCCAAATACGAAGATTTCGATCATCAAGCACTGGAGATATGACCAGCTAAAGAGAATCAATGAAGCCGTCCGAGCCTCCACTCATCCAAAAGTTGTGATAGTTGCCATAGAAGAGGGAGAGGCATCCATAGGCATAGTTCGACAATATGGGGTGGATTTAGCCTCGGAGACCAAAGGCTCATCCCAAAAAATGGAAGGCTCAAGAGAGATTTTTTTCGAAGAGGTCGCTAATCAACTGGAGTTAATTGCAAAAGACGCCCAAGTGATCATCGCTGGACCAGGTTTCACCAAGGAGGATTTTTTCGCCTCACTCAAACAGAAAAAGCCCGAGATTGCAGAAAAAGCCGTGCTGGAGAGCGTATCTTCTGTTGGCACTTCTGGCTTTCAAGAAGTTCTAAGGAGAGGCGCAGTTGACAGAATGGTGAAAGAGGCACACATCACAAAAGAGGCAAAACTCATAGAGTCTCTGCTGGGAGAGATCGTGGTGGGTGGAAAAGCAGCCTATGGCATGGATGAGGTTCAGAGGGCTTTTAACTATGGTGCGATAGAGACTCTCTTGGTAGCGGATGAGACTCTAAGAGAGGCACGAGAAAAGGAGGATATTGACCAATTTCTAAGGAATGTGGAGTCTGCTAGAGGTCAAATTGTAGTTTTTAGCACGGATTTCGAGCCGGGACAGAGGTTACGATCCCTCGGCGGTATCGCGGCATTGCTAAGGTTCAAGATCGAATGAGCCCATGTTTTGAGGGGAGTTCCAAGAGTTTATTTAACCTTCTTCCACTTTCTTTAAGATGCACGAAAGAATTATTTGTTTAACCTGGGCATGTTTATTTTATATGAAACTTCTTTTTCGATTTCGCAATTAGGAAGGGTATCTCTAAACCAATCACAAACTTTTTCTACAATGTTATTATGCTTCATAAAAAGAAGTGGTTGTTCGATGATGTTATATATTTTTAGTAAAATGTCGGCTGGCTTCAGGCGTCGCCAATGCCCCTTGTCCTCGAACTATGTTGAAAAATAGGATATCTTTTCTAAGGTATAGTGTGAAAAGAGCATAGGACGTTATAATAACCTCAAACCAAAACATAATACAAACCAGCAGAAACCAAAGCTCCTGCCGCCGTTGCAAATAGGTTAACTGAGCTGTTTGTCAAGTACCCTCTGTTCTCCAAGGTAGCGCCGAGCAAGCTATCCACATTGGTGCCAATGAAACCGCCCAGAATCGTGATAGACGCCACCTGAAGCCCCGCCATACCCAGAAATATCGCAAGTATTCCTATCGCAGCTGAGCCAGCTATTGCAGATATTTCACCTAAAACGGATATGGCACCATTTGTTCCAGTACGCACCCTTTTGAAAGTAATTATCGACACAGGCTGATATTCAGAGGTTTCACCGATCTCACTAGCGAGCGTATCTCCTGTCGCTGTAGCAATCGCTCCCAGATAGCCTACCAGGAAGATAGGATCACCAAAAACGCCTCCTGCAACAGCCAAGATCAAAGCGACAAGCCCATTTCCAAACACGTTCCGATATCCGCGTGCTCCCCCCTCTGCCTCGGCAATTCCAAGCGATTGTTTATACTCGTACTTATATCTAGTGAACGCGCCACCAAGCACAAAAAAGCCAAACAGGACAGCAAACCATCCCATATCCTCGAAGATTATGATTAAAACGCCCCAAAGAACTCCACTCAATGCACCAGTTATGTCTGCAACGTTCACCCTATAGGAGATGTAACCGATTTCCAACATGAGCGCTAACACTAGCATAAGATAACCAGGGGAGACCCAATATCCAAAACCTGCAAATAACCACATTGCCATGGCAGACCCAAGTGATACGGTTAGATTTTCATTCGAGTGCGGAATAGAGTCCAACATAGCCCCCGTGATCGCACCTATCACCGCCAAGAAGAACATGAACTGATACGGCGATGAGAGGGTGACATCCGTAAGTGCGATAACCCAGCTACCGATGCAAAAAGCAAAAATAACTCCCAATAAAAGGAATGCCACACTACCTTGGACCGTTTTTCTTTGGGTTATGAGATCTCTTGTTACTCCGCTGAATGTGAAGATGGCAACGGATGCCCCCAGAAGGTATATCGGAAAATTTAACAACCAAGAAAGGATTACAAGAATCAAAACAGCGAAACAGATGTGTGTTGAAATTCTATTTTTTGGCGCGATGAACGCAAATATGATTGTAACAGCTAAAACGATGAGCATTAGTTGCCATATTACCAGAAATGGAAGCAACAGGGCAACACAGCCAAACAAGATGCGCAACACCTTATGTTTTTGCGATAATTCCAGAGAAGGTTCCAAATCTGCCCCCCACTATCTTCAGTGATACATACCGAAATACTTTATCCCTTAGTACTTATAGTATTGTTAAAGTTAACCAAGATGAAAGAGATCATTTCAGCCCTATATGAAAGAAGGATTATCAGTCAGATAGAAAAGGAAGATCTGCCAAAACATATCATCCTCGTCATTGCAGAAGATGATTTGCAAACTAACAAGGCATTCAATAAGCTAAAGGAATTTGTCTTTTGGTGTTCCGAGATTAAAATATCCCGGATTACAGTTTATATCAGCGTGACCGATAAGGAAGATGTCAGCAAGAGCATTTATTCAAAGCTCTTGGTTGAAATGAGGTCATGTGCTCAGGCAGATGTAACGATCTACACAGAATCTGAGAAGATAGAAGTAAGCAAAGATGGGCGTGATCTAACGCTAGATATTTCAATCGGTTTTGGAGGGAAATATGAGCTCTCCACTGCTATTAAGCAGATTATGCAAAATGTCGAGAAAGGAGAGGTGAAACCTGAGGATGTAGATGAAAAGATGGTTGAATCACACCTGATTTTTAAATCAGAGCCGGACCTGATAATCAGGACAGGAGGAGAGCGACTCACGAACTTCTTGATATGGCAAGCGGTGTACTCGGAGCTCTATTTTACAGATGTGAACTGGCTCGATTTCAGAAAAATAGATTTGCTACGAGCTGTGCGAGACTATCAGAAAAGACAAAGAAGGTTTGGCGAATAGTTACTCTACTCTGATCTTGGGCCTTTCAGCCGCCTTGCCATATCTCTTCTGATCTTAAGTGCGGATGACTCGAGAGCTTCCTCCATCTCGATCTTGACACATTCCCTAAGCAAAGAAATTGCTCTCATTAAGGTGTTACTCCTTTTTTCTTTATCCCTCATCTGGTAAGTGCGAATCGCTCGCAAGAAATCTATCTTACGAAACTCAGGCCAATAAGGGGCACAGAAATATGCCGCACATTCGTTACCGCTTGCCTGCCAAGGAAGGAAGTTTGACAGTCTTTTTTCTCCCCCGGTTCTAATGATCAAATCAACATTCGTCGGCGAACCATTGGAATACAGATAATCCGATATCGTATCCTGGTTTATGTCTTTGGCTTTTAGCACACCACTCTCTACATTTTTTGTAATCGCCTTCACCACATCCAAAAGTTCCCATCTGCCACCATAGGCCAACGCGACGTTTAAACGAAAATTTTCATATTGCTGAGTAATTCGTTCTGCCCTCTGAGCAGCCAACCTCAAATCCTGAGGTAACAGATCGACGTTACCTATCACACGGATTTGCATTTTATCGCGATGAACGCGCTCGTCAACACATATTTCATCGAATTTTTTCTTGAAGAGTTCAAAGAGATGTCTAAGCTCCGAGTAAGGTCTGCTGAAATTCTCTGTGGAGAGAGCATAAATGGTTAGCTGTCTGATACCGAGCTCTAGACACCAATCCATCACCTTCTCAGTCGTGTTTGCACCATAGAAGTGCCCATAGTAACTTGGCTTGTCCAGCTTGGCAGCATATCTTCGGTTTCCATCCTGAATGATTGCAATATGCGATGGAACTGGATTTCCGAGTATTTCTTGGGTAAGGAGATATTCATATCCTGTATATAGCGTGTTTGCAATTTTTTGGAGCATGAGACCTGCCACTAGTTAGTAATTATCCAAAACAGATTTGACGATATCCCTATGCCCATCTTTCAGGGAATACACGTTATGCTCACCTGTTACATCAATAGAGAGAATGCCCAGCTTGGTGTTCATCAAGCCCACCATCGCAGATATGCCTCTATAGCTTACATCAAATCCATTTTCCACCAAATAAGTATGTACGTCCTCTGTCGTATAGGAATGATCTTTCAAGAACAAACATAGAACAGCCTTTCTTATGCCCTTCTCATCCCGCTCTAGATAGCCTTTGAGTCTTTCCTTGATTTTATTATCTAGATTCATCTTGCAACCTTTGACCTACGCATTCATATCTTTATGCAACAATTATAAAGCTATTCTTTTAATTGTATATCAACCAATAGTTTACATTTTGGATGCATCCCTGAGGCGCTCCTTAATAAAATTACCATCGAGAGAGAGAAGGAACCAGCCAGCCCTAGGACCAGATGATTTTCCCAGTATTGCAACATAGATCGCTTTGAATAAATCGCTGGAATCTATGCCGGCTTCTTCTGCTACCTCATAGATTTCATTATGCAATTCCTCCGCAGTTTTTTTGCTTCCAATTTCGTCTGCAAGAATCCCCAAAGCAAATCTCTGTTTCTGAGACAGTTTTTTTACTCCAACGGGTAGCGTTTCCTGCACTTTGAATTTAACAGAGGGTGGTGCAAATTTACTTAGCCAATTTTTGGCATTAATAGAGCGCTGCCTTATAGCATCGAGATCGCTGACCCCATAGCCACTGCGACGGAGTACCTCCAGAATCTGATCGAAGTCCTGCGCGGTTTGCACGATCGTGACCATATGCCTAAAGGAAATTTGCCACCCATGTATTCGATCGTATTCATCTATCAGATTTAGTAGCGGCAACCCAGGATCAAACTCGATGTGCTTTTCTGGATTAGTCCTAAGGAAGAGGTGCATCAACACCTCTGGTGGAAGAATGTCCAGCATCTCTTGGATAGATACCAGGGTTCCCGTAGAAGAGGACATCTTGCCCCTGCCTTTAAGAAATATGTGCTCAAATGGTATGGGATATGGCGGCTTATGGCCATAGACGTCCTTTGAGATGCGCACACCAGTATCATACGAGCCCCCTGCAACAGCATGATCTTTTCCAAAAGGCTCTACGGTGATGTCGAGTATTTTCCATCTTGCGGGCCAGTCCACCCGCCAAGTGAGCTTTCCTCCGCCTTTTGAAAAGTCAGCAACCCCCCTATGACCACAAATACACTCGTAGTCAACACTATTTCCCGCATGTCCCTTGACAAGGACATCTTTAATCCTGCCGCATTGTTCGCATAAAGGATTGAATGGACTCCAACTTGATGGGATGGATGTACCAGCCACTCCAGATAGTATTTTTGCAATTTTGTCTCTGTTCTCAAGTGCAGTTTTTATGGTATCTGTATACATACCGCTTTTGTACATATCATCTGCTCTATATACCTCTAGTTTAATCCCCAACCTTTCAAGAGAGTTCAAAAATGGTCGAAGGAAATGCTCCGCATAACTGGGGCAACAACCATCTGGATCTGGTATTTCTGAGAGTGGCTTGCCGATGTGCTCCACATAGCCTTCTGGGAGAAAGGGATATACTTTGCGGAGAGGGTCATAAGTATCTGCAATATAGATCAGTCTTGCATCTGCACCATGATTCCTTAGCGCACGACATACTGCATTAGCAATGGCCACCTCCCGCATGTTTCCTATATGAATGGATCCTGAAGGGGTTATGCCAGTCGCCACAACGTGCCTATTCCCCCTTTGCAATACGTCCTCAGCTATCACATCTGACCAGTGAACGTTTTCGCTCATCGAGCATAACTCGCCACTAGAACAGATAAATCTTTACGTCCTACAGCAGAGGTTTTATTATTGGAGGGTGGTATGATAGGATAGAATAGAAGAGAAGGATAGAGGGAAACATGACAAAGTCTACTATTAAAGTGGAGAATGTAGTTGCAAATGCCAGATTTGCCGACAAATTTGACCTGCCATTGATCGAATCAAAGCTTGATAGCGCAGTTTATGATAAGAATAAATTTCCAGGTCTTGTCTATCACCTAAATCAACCAAAGGCTGCTTTCCTGATCTTTGGCACAGGTAAGATCGTGTGTACGGGTGTTAAAAGTGTCGATGATGTGAAAGTGGTAATCAATAATGTGGCTGAAGAGCTGCGATCTATGGGGATAGCTGTTGAAAAAAATCCAGAGTTCGTAATCCAGAACATCGTCGCATCTGCCGATTTGGGATCAGAGCTTAACTTGAATGCGATAGCTATCGGGCTGGGCCTGGAGAACATCGAGTATGAGCCGGAGCAATTTCCCGGCTTGGTATACAGAGTAGAGGAGCCAAAAATAGTCGTATTGATATTCGGGTCTGGCAAGTTGGTGGTAACAGGAGGCAAAACCTTATCCGATTGCGAAAAAGGCGTGGAGATAGTAAGACGCCAGATAGAGGGGCTAGGACTGCTCTAATCTACCGTTGATTCATCACATAGTTTAAATTTGTACATCCAGAAAATGAATTGGTAATTATTGAAAATGAAATAAGGGAAATAGGATAGGATAAGATAGGATAGATATCCTTAATAGGCGGGGATGTACAGAAGAGAATGGAATGGAGAATGTTCGTCAGATTAAGAAATTACTTTATAGCTGGTTTAGTTGTTTTGGTACCTTTATTGGCAACGTTGTACATAGTGTGGTTTTTGTTTGATTTCCTAGACAGCCTATTAAGACCTTTCGTGACAAGGATTTTTGGGTACTCTATTACTGGTTTGAGCTTCTTAATCATGTTGCTATTAGTTTTACTGGTAGGGTCAATTGTCAGTCATGCAATAGGCAAAAAATGGGTTGAGCTTTTTGAAAGTACCTTAAGTAAAATTCCTCTGATACGAGTGATCCATTCATCCATAAAACAAGCAAGCTCTGCTTTGCTAATGCAAAAAGAAGAATTTAAAAGAGTGGTTTTGGTGGAGTATCCCCGAAAAGGGGCGTACGTAATAGGTTTTGTTGCAGGCGGCAGCGCAGAAGAAATTCAAGAAAAAACTGCAGAGCACACCCTGAACATATTTATACCAACTGCACCCAATCCCACCTCTGGATTTTTAGCCATGATTCCTGAAAAAGAGGTTGTATACTTAGATATGAGCATAGAGGATGGATTCAAAATGATAATTACTGGTGGATTAGTGACTCCTACCAGTAAAATCGAGAAGGATATACAGTAAAACTTTTTCTAATTCAAGAAGTACGTATTTGCCGTGTCTCTGTAGTATCACGGAATAGACGATTTTTATTATGCACAACAAGTCATAAGAAGTTCTACATTTGTCAGGTTATTCTGCTATTCCTTCGGGAACAACCTTTCATGCAATCCATTAATCGCCATTTTGACGATCTGACTCTTGCTTAGGTCTATCTTCAACTCTGGTATTTCTGAAGTTATGCCTTTCTTCAACCGATCCATAATTGCATGGAGCTTCTGCTCTTCATCATCACCCAGGTATATGGTAATTTTGCCCAAGTTAACACCTCTATTATAAGTTTTATATGTGTTAGCATACAAATAGTGTGTTAACATATAAATAGGTTGTGGTCTTTGTGGATCTGTACTGAAAGTCAAGCTTTGACTCCTAAAGTCTAAACGATTAAAAGTTAAGCTTTGATCATTGGATCCATTTGTAATATTGACAAACAGCTTAAGCAGATGTTAGGGGCGCTTAGAAGACCTAAAAATCCGATGCTATTATAGTATTTCTTATAGTATTTTTCGTCTTTCGAAAAGATTCGCCCAAAAACATAACATCTGACAGCTCTCTTTGACATTTTAAGTTCGTATTGTTCTTTTTGATTATCATTTTTAATCAAGCTCCTTAATTGCACATTTTTCGCTGCTGCTCCAAAATATTTTATAGCTCTGCTCTTTCTCCAGGATTTAGAATTAGTACCCTTTCCTCTAAATTAGATTCTTTTGTTATTTTTGCCAGTCTTTCCGGTGGCTCATTGATTGGTTCAAAGGAAAGTCCAAATGTACCCCAATGTATTGGTATCATTTTCTTTGCCTTTAGAAGCGCCATTGCCCTGAGAGCATCTTCCGGACTGAGATGGTGCCTCCTAAAGAACCTAGGTGAATATGCACCGATTGGCAGGAAGGCCAAATCAATTTCAAACCTTTTCCCTATTTCCTCAAAATCGTTTTTCAGCCCCGTGTCACCAGCGAAATACACGATCTTCTTGCCTTCGATGATATACCCTTGGTAGTCATTCCTTAGCAACAAAGGAGGCCGACCAGAAAAATGGAAAGCTGGTACAGCTATGATCTCTGTCTTCCCTATTTTGGTACCCTCCCACCAGGATAAGGACCTAATGTCAGAGAATCCCAGTCTTACAATGGTCTTTCTCAAGCTTTTGGAGACAACTATGGGAATGTCTTTTGCAAACTTTTTGAGAGTGGGCGCATCAAGATGATCGTAATGTCCATGAGAGATAAGGATTGAATCAATTGGTGGCAAGTCTTCAACACTTGCAGCCAAAGGAGCCTTTCTCCTTCTGAAGAAACGGGCAATCCTGTTACTGAATATAGGATCTGTAATAAAGCTGAAGTCCCTCGATTCGACAAGTACAGTAGAATGACCTATATAAGTGATAGATACAGATTGCTCTTTCTCACTTCTTTTCAATTCTTCTGGACCTGTAGTATCCCTATCATTCATATATAACATACCATACCTAATCGAATCTAAAGGAATTCATAATAATCCTTAGTTTTACAGTGATAGTATGATTCACCTGCGATAAATAAAAACAGTCTTAAGCCCACTTTCGTTTTCTCAGCACGAAACAAGCTACTGTTAGACTTGCAACTGCAAAAACCGCCTCAAATCCAGGGATTTCAAGTCCACCTGTCTTTGAGACGTTCAGCGATACCGTTCTATCAAAAGTATAGACATTCTCGTCGCCTATGTCCTTGTCTCCAACGCACCTTATCTCTGTATCCAAATGATAAATT
Organism: Methanocellales archaeon; assembly: GCA_028715985.1. Classification (NCBI taxonomy): domain Archaea; kingdom Methanobacteriati; phylum Methanobacteriota; class Methanomicrobia; order Methanocellales; species Methanocellales archaeon. Next base: position 110,698 of record JAQUQR010000003.1, on the reverse strand, counting down.
TTTAAGGGTGTGTCGTCCTTGACGCTGAGCTTTAGTACTGCTTCCCCAGTTTCATCTGGCTTAAGATTTCCTATGAAATCACTTTTCACATCGAAGTCGAATGGCTGCTCAGCTACCCCCATTGCCCTCAGGCTTACAGATTCGGCTTCTTCGTTCCCAGTGTTCCTGATAGCTATGCGCAATTCTACAGTAGATCCTTGTGTGGTAACATCTGGAGACGTCTTTACACTGACAATTTCAAAGTTGGGCTTCTCTTTGATCGTGATCTCTATTTTTTCGGTCTTCTCATATTTTTCTCCGCGGGTATCTTGGTATTCTATTTTCACCGGTATATCGTAAGCCCCTGCTCTCGCATCGATATCCACGTCTAGATAGAAAACAGCCTCAGAACTGCTGCCAGCACCTAAAAGACCGGTTTCATACACTTGATGATAAGCTTTTGAGAAGCCGAAAGGATCCGTTACATTTAACGAGAGCTTTAGGTACTTCGCATCATCTGTTCCAACATTATCTATTTTCAGTTTCAGCTTTGCATACGATTCCCCACCCTTGATCTCTTCTGGACTCGTCTCCGTTTTTGTTATATCTACCTCCGGTATGCCCTTAACGTCCACTCCTGTCGAAATGGTGTCCGTTCTCTTCACATGATACTTATCCTCATATGTTGTCAAGAGCGATAACTCGTGGACCCCAGTAGACGCTCTGCTGT